>JAFAFY010000257.1 GCA_023423235.1 Pseudomonadota bacterium | reverse complement strand
GGTGTGGGCGATCTGCGGCCCCATCCAGTACGACATCACCAGGTCGGCCGACACCAGGCGGTCGAGGTCGTAGTGGCGGGTTTCCCAGCGCACGTCGTAGTCGGTCTCGCTGCGCCAGTGGAAGTTGCGCACGTTGTGCAGGGTGACCCGGCTGCCGTCGACCTCGGCCGCGAGCAGGCGGGCGACGTCGTCGGCCCAGTCGCGGTCGTGTGAGGGCGCCAGCGTGTGCCACCAGCCCAGCAGCGCCAGCGCCGCCACGGCGAACACCCACAGCGCGGCGTGGCGGCGCGGGCGCAGCCGGACCAGCGCCAGCCCTGCCGCCGCGACGAGCCCGCAGGCCAGCCACGCGGCGATCAGCGCCAGCCGCAGCGGCATCCACGCCGGCCCCTGGAACCACAGCGCCAGCGCGCCCCAGGCGGTGAAGACCAGCAGCGCCACGACCGCCAGCGGCGCGCCGCAGCGCCGCAGCAGGCGGCGGAGTGCCGGCATCACGCGACGGCCCCGTCGCGCGGATCGCGGACCATCGTTGCAAGCGGCGGGTGGGCGTCGGGGTCGTGGTCGTCGCGGGGCTGCGGCATGATGCGGTGTGGATTCGTGGGTTGGGGCGGTCATGCGCCCGGCTGCGGGCGCGACCGTCGCCGGTTTGATCAGGATCAACGCCACGGCCGTGCCGGGCTGCAAGGATGATGGCATGTCTGCTCCCATGGCCGTCGCCTGCCCGCCGCCCCGCGGTGCCGCGGCGGCGCCCGGGATGCATCGGCCGCGCTTGCGTTCCATTCCCCCAGGACCAGAGGGCTTGACCATGAACGACGTCACTGCGGTTCCCCTGCAACTGCACCGCGCCAATCTCGAACTCCAGGCCAGGATCGGCCGCCTGCTGCAGGACAGCGGCAGCCAGTGGCTGGACTTCGCCCAGCGCCTGGCCGGCGATGGCATTGCCGAGCACAACGCCGAACTCGCCGGCCTGTTGCAGGCAGGCGACTGGCAGAAGCTGGCGACGCTGCCGGTCGACCTGTTCTGGCGCCAGCTGCAGCAACGCGTGGGCGACAGCCAGGAAGCCGCGCAGATCGCGGTGAACGCGCAGGCGGCCTTCGCCAGCGGCCTGCAGGCGGCGGTGCAGGCCTGGCTCCAGGACACCACCAATGCGCTTGCCGCGGCCGGCAACGGCACCGTCGACGAGGCCACGCTGGCACAGTGGCGCGGCCTGCAGGACGCGTGGGCCGCGCTGCTGCAGCCGGGGCAAGCCGCGCCGGCGGCCAGCCGACGCGGGCGCAAGTGAGCCCGCGCATGCGGGGCGCGCGCTGATGCCGGGCACGGGCGGCAGCCTCGGGGTGCTGCGCAACCACACCCTCGACGAGATCGCGGTCGGCGACAGCGCCTGCGTCGAGCGGGTGCTGACCGGCGACGACATCCGCGCGTTCGCTGCGCTGTCGGGCGACATCAATCCCCAGCACCTGGATCCCGAGTTCGCCGCCGCCTCGCGCTTCGGCGGCGTCATCGCCCATGGCATGTGGGGTGGGGCATTGATCTCGGCCCTGCTGGGCACCGAGTTGCCGGGCCCGGGCACGATCTACCGCAGCCAGAGCCTGCGGTTCCTGGCGCCGGTGCGGGTGGGCGACCGCCTGCGGGCCAGCGTCACGGTGACGGCACGCGATCCTGCGCGTGGCCGGGTCACGCTGGCCTGCGCCTGCGTCAACCAGGACGGGGTGACGGTGATCGACGGCGAGGCCTGCGTGCTGGCGCCGACCGAGCGGATCGAGCGTCCGCGCACGGCACTGCCCGGCATCCACCTCGACCCCACCGGCAACGACGGCCTGCAGCGCCTGCTGGCGCATGTCGCGCCGCTGGGCGCGATCCGGGTCGCGGTGGTGCATCCCTGCGATGCCGCCAGCCTGTCGGCCGCGCTGGATGCGCGCAGCGCCGGGCTGATCGAACCGGTGCTGGTCGCGCCGCAGGCGCGGCTGGAGGCGGTGGCTGCGGAAGCCGGGCTGGAGCTGGCCGGCATCGCCATCGAGGACGTGGCCCACAGCCATGCCGCGGCGACGCGCGCGGTCGCGCTGGCCGCAGCCGGGCAGGTCGAGGCGCTGATGAAGGGCAGCCTGCACACCGACGAGCTGATGGCCGCGGTGGTGGCATCTGCCGGCGGCCTGCGGACCAAGCGCCGGGTCAGCCACTGTTTCCTGCTGCAGACCCCGCACTACCCGCGGCCGTTCATCGTCACCGACGCGGCGATCAACCTGGCGCCGACGCTGGAGCAGAAGGCCGACATCGTGCGCAACGCCATCGACCTGGCGCATGCGATCGGCGTGGAGGCGCCGAAGGTCGCGATCCTGGCGGCGGTGGAAACCGTCAGCCCGAGCATGCCGGCCACGCTGGATGCCGCGGCGCTGTGCAAGATGGCCGACCGCGGCCAGATCACGGGCGGCCTGCTCGACGGCCCGCTGGCGTTCGACAACGCGGTCTCGCCGGCGGCGGCGCGCACGAAGGGCATCACCTCGCCGGTCGCCGGCCAGGCCGACATCCTGGTCGTGCCCGACCTGGAAAGCGGCAACATGCTGGCCAAGCAACTGATGTACATGGGCGAGGCCGCCAGCGCCGGCATCGTGATGGGCGCGAAGGTGCCGGTGATCCTGACCAGCCGCGCCGACAGCCGCGATGCGCGCATCGCCTCGTGCGCGATCGCGCTGCTGCTGGCGCACCGCTATCGCGAGGCGCCGCCGTGAGCCGGCAGTGCCCGTGTGCCGCAATCCCCCATCCCCACAATCCCCGGTGCATGCCATGAGTGGACACCCGATGCCGCCGCACGCGGCGGATGCTTCCGGCGACACCGTCAACGCGCCGCTGCGCGACCCGGTCTGCGGGATGGTGGTGTCGGCGGATTCGCCGCACCACCGGCACTACCAGGGACGCGATTTCCATTTCTGCAGCGCCGGCTGCGCGACGCGTTTCGATGCAGACCCCGCGCGCTATGCGGCCGCGGCGGATCACGCTGCGGAGGATCACCCCGGCATGGATCACGCTGCGATGGACCATGCCGCGGCGGGGCATGCCGCGATGGATCATGCCGGGATGGACCATTCGGCGATGCACCCGTCGGCGCCCGCCGATGCCCACGCCGCGCATGCCGCCGCAGGCCAGGACCCGGCAGCTGCCACGCAACCGGCCGCGCCCGCGACCGCCTGCTGCCATCACGGCGCCACGCAGTCCGCGGCAACGCCGGCCGCCCCGGCGCCCGCCGGCACCATCTACACCTGCCCCATGCACCCGCAGATCCGCCAGGACCATCCCGGCCATTGCCCGATCTGCGGCATGGCGCTGGAGCCGGAACTGCCGTCGCTGGACGCGGGCGACAATCCGGAACTGACCGATTTCTCGCGGCGCTTCTGGTGGACGCTGCCGCTGACCGCCGTGGTGTTCGTGCTGGCGATGTTCGGCCACCAGCTGCACCTGTTCGCCGGCCCGGTGCAGAGCTGGGTCGAGCTGGTGCTGACCCTGCCGGTGGTGCTGTGGGCCGGCGCGCCGTTCTTCGTCCGCGGCTGGCAGTCGCTGCGCAACCGCAGCCCCAACATGTGGACATTGATTTCGCTGGGCACCGGCGCGGCCTTCGTCTACAGCGTGGTCGCCACGGTGGCGCCGCAGGTGTTCCCGGCCTCGTTCGTGTCGATGGGCCGCACCGCGGTCTACTTCGAGGCGGCCGCGGTGATCATCTCGCTGACCCTGCTCGGGCAGATGCTGGAACTGCGCGCGCGCGCGCAGACCTCGGCCGCGATCCGCGCCCTGCTGGCGCTGGCGCCGCCGGTCGCGCGCCGGGTGCGCGCCGACGGCAGCGACGAGGAAGTGCCGCTGGCCGAGGTGCAGGTCGGCGACCGCCTGCGCATCCGTCCCGGCGACAAGGTGCCGGTCGACGGCGTCGTGCTTGAGGGCAGCAGTTCGGTCGACGAGTCGATGCTGACCGGCGAGCCATTGCCGGTGGCCAAGCACGCCGGCGATCCGCTGATCGGCGCCACCCTCAACGCCGGTGGCGCGCTGCTGATGCGTGCCGAGAAGATCGGCGCCGACACCGTGCTGTCGCAGAT
>JAFAFY010000239.1 GCA_023423235.1 Pseudomonadota bacterium | reverse complement strand
GTACATGTCGGCGGTGTCGAGCAGGGTGATGCCCGCATCGAGCGCGTGGTGGATGACCTGGATCGCGTCGGCGTCGCTGCCACGGCCGCCGTAGAACGCGCTCATGCCCATGCAGCCCAGCCCGATCGCGGGCACGGTGGGGCCGTTGCGGCCGAGGGTGCGGGTCTTCATCGTCATCTCCTGTGGGGGAACTGGGGCGTCCGGGGCCAGTGTGCCCGGCCCGGGTTGCATGCCGGCGTCGGCGCGGCTGATCTGGTTGCACATCGGTGGCAGGCGGGCACCGGTCGATTGTGCAATGGAGTGGGTCGATGCGATGTCAGCGCAGCCAGGCCGCCGCCAGCGCAATGGCGACCAGAATGATGCCCGCGACGATTCCGGCGCGGCGGAGGTGCCGGTGCATCATGGCGCTGCGCTCCGTTGGCGAGGGATGCGTGGCATCAGACCAGCCCGAAGCGTTCGGAATACAGGCGCTCCGATGCCACGCCGCGTGCGCGCAGCACGGGTTCGACGACGTCGGCCATCGCGTCGGGGCCGCACAGGTAGGCGCACATGCGTTCGATGCCGGCCGGCAGGTGACGCCCCAGCAGCGCCGCGTCGATGTGCCCGGTCTCGCCGTCCCAGCCATCGTGGCCCTGCTCCAGCACGTGCACGACGGTCAGCGGCAGCACTTCGGCCAGCGCATCGAGCTCCTCGCGGAACAGCACCGTCTCCCAGTCCGGGCTGCCGTAGAGCAGCAGCAGCGGCGCCGCGCGGGTGCCGCGCGTGCGCGCGGTCCGCAGCATGCTCATGATCGGCGTGATGCCGACGCCGCCGGCGATGAACACCGCGCCTTCGCCTGCGGATTCGGGGCGCCAGGCGAACTCGCCGTAGGGGCCTTCGACGAATGCGCGGTCGCCCGCCTGCACGGTCTGGGCGAGGCGCCCGGTGAAATCGCCGAGCGGCTTGATGGTGAAGGCCAGATCCTCGTCGTCGGCGCCGGAGCTGATCGAGAACGGATGCTGCTGCAGCCGCCAGGGCGTGTCGCCGAGCGTGATCCAGGCGTACTGGCCCGGCCGGAACCGCAGGCCGGGGTGGAGGTTGGGCTGCAGCAGCAGGGTGTGGCTGCCGTCGCGCTCGCTGGTGAGCGCGCGCACCGTCCACGGCTGCCGCTGCAGGCGCCGCGGTCGCAGCACCCGCGTCTCCAGCACGGCGAACACCGAGGCGCCGACCACCAGCACCAGCGCCGCTTTCTTCCACAGCGGGCCGGTGTAGTGGTCGACCATCAGCGCGTGGCCAAGCCCCAGCGTCAGCACCAGCAGCGCCAGTGCGCCATGCAGCAGTCGCCAGTGTTCGTACTGCAGGCCGAACGACAGCCGCCACAGCGAGGTCGTCGCCAGCCAGGTGACCGCCAGCAGGACCGTCCACAGCGTGGTCGCGCGCAGCCAGTCGTCGCGCGGGTCGAGGTAATCGAGGAAGCGCGCATCGCTCAGCAGCATCGTCAGCGGATGCGCCAGTACCAGGCCCCAGCCGAGCAGGCCGGTCTGGCGGTGGAACTGCAGCACGTCGTCCTGGCCGAGGCCGCGCGCGAACCAGCGCTGGCGCCCGGAGGTCAGCGCCTGCGCCGACAGCACGCCCAGGCCCAGCAGGCCGAGCATCGCGCCGGTCTCGACGATGCGCCCGCGCACCGCCGGTGGATCGCCCGACAGCGCGATCGCCAGTGGCAGCAGCGCCAGCGCCAGATACGCCAACAGCCACAGCAGCAGCCGCCACCAGGCGGTGTTCATGCGTTGCCGCCGCGCGCTGCCGGCGGTGCCGTGGCGCGGCGTGCGGTGCGCCGCAGCAGCGCCACCAGCAGCCACAGGCCGACGACCAGGTAGGGCAGGGCGGCCGGCACCCACATCACCAGCCCGGCCAGTTGCTGGTCGACCAGCGGGTCCAGCCCGACCAGCAACGCGCGGTTGCTGTAGACCGGATACAGCAGCCGCGGCGCGAAGGTCAGCAGCGCGCCGATGAAGCCCATCAGCATCATCACCGAGACCAGTGCCACCAGGCCGCTGGCGGCGCCGGCATCGGGCGCGCGCAGGCGTTGCCAGACCGCGGCCCAGAACCACAGCCCCGCGAGCAGGAAGCTGGCATGCATCGTCCAGTGCAAGGGCTCGCTGGCGAGCGCCGCGTTGGTCGCGCCGGGCAGTTGCCACAGCAGCATCGTTGCCGCGTGCACGGCAGTGGCTGGCGCGAGCGCGCGTGCAAGCGCGGCCAACGGCCGGTGCAGGCCGCGGTGCAGCGCCTGCGAGACGCCCTGCGGCAGGGCGCTCGCCATGACCGCGAATGGCCGCGCGGCCAGCAGCAGCGGCGGCGCCACCGCCAGCAGCAGCATGTGCTGGGCCATGTGCGCACTGAGCGCGTATTCGCCCAGCGCATCGAACGGCCACACCATCGCCAGCAGCAGCGCCGCAAAACCGGCGACGAAAGCGCCGACCTCGCGATGCGATACGCCGCGGCCATGCCCCGCGCGGCGCCACAGGCGCGCGACACCGGCTGCGTACAGCGCGGCGAGTGCCAGCAGCGGCAGCAGCGCCCACGGCGACAGCGTCCAGGCCGTGGCGAGTGTCGGCGGGTCGCCTTCGGGCAGCACCGCATGCGCCGCCGGCGTTGCCAGCGCCAGGCACGCGCCGGTCGCCAGCATGGGCAGCACGTGGACGGCGTGGCGGGATGCAGTCATCCGGCGACGGTAGCAATGGCTGCTTGCAGGCGATGTCGACGTGCGCGGCGACGCGCGGCTGCCGCGCGCGTGCCCCCTTGGACATGCCCCCGGACTTGCCTGCGCGCCTCGACAGCCCGTTGATACCCGCTGCGCCACACTGCCGCATTGATCCACGGAGTCGCCGGTGTATTTCTGGCTCAAAGTCCTGCACATCGCCGCGATGACGGTCTGGTTCAGCGGCCTGTTCTTCCTGCCGCGCTTGTTCGTCGCCCGCCACCGGCGCGAGATCGATGCCGAGGACGACTACTGGAACCCGGTCACCAATACGCTGTTCTTCTGGATCATGTCGCCGGCGGCGATCGTCACGATCCTTGCCGGCATGACGCTGATCGCCTGGAATCCCAACGGTGCCTGGCTGGTGCTCAAGCTGCTGGTGGTCGCGGTGGCGGTGCTGATGCACCTGTATTTCGGCCTGCTGCTGTACGAACTGGGCCAGGACCGCGACCACCACGGCCCGCTGTTCTATCGCGCGATCGGCTGGGTGCCGCTGGTGCTGCTGCTGGGCATCGCCGCGCTCACCGGCGCCAAGCCCGCCAGCATCGGCGACCTGCCGCCGCCGCCCTCGCACGTCGTGGATGACGCACCGCTGCCGGGACTGGAGAACGCACCAGCGCCGCTGCGCTGAGCGCAAGCCGCGCGGCGCCTCACTCCGCCGGTGGCGCGGTATCGCGTCCGCGCGCCAGCTCCGGTTCCTCGTCGCCGTACACGCCCACGCCGTGGCGGAAGCTCAGGGTGCCGCCGAGCCAGCCGGCCACGCCGACCAGCAGCGCCATCATCGCCGAGGACAGCAGGCCCCAGGGCCACACCGCGGCCACGGGATCGGGCCAGCGCAGCCACACCCCGAGCGCCGCCATCGCCAGCACCATCACCGCGACGATGAAGTGGTTCCAGGCCGAGACGTGCCGGCGCACGACCCGGATCGACATCATGTCCAGGGTGCCGAACACTCCGGCGAGCAGGCCCATCGCCAGACCGGCGACGTTGAGCCAGAACGACAGCTCGGCCCAGAACGGCGTGCGCAGCCACAGGTACAGGCCGTCGGTGAGGACGACGACGCTCAGGAAGGCGATCGGGAAGGTGACCAGCATCGGATGGATCGGATGCTTGGCGATCGCCACCACGCTCTCGACGTGGTGGGTCTGGGTGTCGGGCACCGGCTGTTTCAGGTCCTTGCGCATTGCGTCCTCGTGGCGCTGCAGGTTCGGTAGTGGCGTGTCATCGGGCGATCATCCGCAGGTCGGCAGCAGCGCGATCGGGATCGCGGTGAACACCACGGCGATCGCGGCGAGTAGCGCGGCGAGCGCGGTCAGCGCCCACAGGAAGCGCATGCGCTCGCTGCCGGCGCGGCCGTCGGCCGCCTGCCGCGCGCGTCGCCAGGCTTGCAGTGCGCGCGCCCCGGGCACGGCGATCGCCGCCAGGGCCAGCAAGGTCAGCAGCCACAGCGCCCAGGTCGTCGCCTCCAGGCCCGCAACCGGCGTGCGCCAGAGCTGGCGCGCGCAGGCCAGGCCCTGCAGGCTGTAGACCGCGACGAAATGCAGGGCCCACAGCGCCAGCGGCGCGGCCATGCGGGTCAGCGAGGGCGTGGTTTCCCCTGCCATGTCACAGCCACCCCGGCAGCAGGTGCAGCACCGCCAGCGTGACCAGGCCCTGGCCCACGGTGTAGCGCCACAGCCCGGTGGCGACGCGCGGTTCCAGCAGGCGCCGGGCATGGGCGTAGCCACGGTGCAGACGCAGGGCGACGAAGCCGCCGACCAGCATCGCCACCACCACATGCACCGCGTGGAAGCCGGCCAGTGTCCACACCACCGAGGCGTAGGCGTGCTGCTGCGGCGCGGACACCGCAGCGGCCACCGTGCCCAGGTGCAGCGCCAGGAACGCCAGTGCGGCGGAGATCGCCAGCAGCGACCAGGCGATGGCCATGCGCGTGCGCCCGGCGCGCACCGCCGCCGGCACCCGCGCCGCGGCGATGCCCGCGCCCAGCAGCGC
>JAFAFY010000212.1 GCA_023423235.1 Pseudomonadota bacterium | reverse complement strand
ACCGAAGGCAGCGCGCGCAGGGCCTGCATCAGTACCCGGCCAGGTAGGGGCTGAAGCCGCCGCGGCGCAGGCCGGTTTCGCGCATCAGCAGGTCCAGGCCCAGGGTGCCCACGTCGTCGGCCACCGGGTCCAGGCTGGCGTTGCGCACTTGGTAGAGGATCTTCACCCAGGCGCCGCAGGCGCTGCATGCCTCGGCCTTGACCGTCGCCTCGCCGCTGCCCACCGAACGGTAGCTGATGCCGCGGGTGGAGCCGCAGCACAGGCATTTCACCCGCACCTCGTTCCATTGCGTGGCGCAGCCGGCGCAGCTGGCGTAGCGGACGTTCTCGATGTCGCGCAGGCCGATGACCGACGAGGTGACGGGCCTGCCGCCACAGGCCGGGCAGACGCCGGTGGCCACCGGCACCAGCGCCTCGGCCGGCAGCGCGGCCGCCAGCCGCGTCAGGAACACCTGCACCGTGGCGGCGGCGAACAGGTGCGGCGCGGTGGCATCGGCGGGGATCTCGTCGCCGAGCACGTTGTCGAGCAGCCAGCGGCGGTCCTCCGCGCCCGCCGCGTGCACCGCTTCGAGCGCGGTGCGCGCCGCGGCCGGCATCGCCAGCGGCAGGGCGGCAACGCACAGCGCCTCGAGGCAGGCCTGCAGTTGCGGGTCATCGGCCAGCGCGGCGCGGTTGATCGGCGGCAGGCTGCCCGCGCGGGCCTGCGCCAGTTGCGCGGGCGACACCGCAACCGGCGCCGGCAGGGTCTCGGCCAGTTGCGCCTGCACCCCGGTCAGATCGGCCAGGAATTCCAGATAGGCCGCCAGTTCGCTGGTCCGGGCAAGGAACCGGAAGCGCGCGGCGCGGGCCTGGAACAGCGGGGCGGCCGCATGCTGCAGCACGAATGGCGCCTGCGGCACCCCGCCGATCATGGCGGGGTCTGGCTGGGGACTGTCGGTCATCGGGACTCGTAGAGCGGAACGGCGGGGCCGGACGGGCTTGGAAGGGACGGACGTGGGCAGGGCGGACGAAAGGGCGGACGCGAAAGCGGCAGAGGTGCACGGGCCGGACCTGGCACCCGCCGGGCCTGGCACCGCCGGACGCGGCACAGGCGAACGGGGAACAGTCTGGCGGGACCGGCCGCGGGACGCGACACGCCGGTGCCAGGGGCGACCGGCCGACGAGCCTCCGGGCGTGGCCGCCGCCAGCCGCGCGACAATCCGGGGCTACTCTGCAGGACCGCTCCCGCGCCGTCCAGCCAGCTCGCGCAGCCACTTGCGGTGGTGCCGGAAAGCCCAGCCGCCGGTCACGGTGCCGCGGGTCATCGCACGCAGGGTGCCACGGGTCCAGATCGCCGCGTACACGTGCAGGATGAAGATGAACACGCAGCCGAGCGCGGCCAGCGCATGCACCACCACCGCCACGCGCCGCACCGGGATCGACACCAGGTGCGGGAAGTACTGCTCCCAGATCATCACCCCGGTGACGATCAGCACCAGGATCAACCCCGCCATGCCCCAGAACACCAGCTTCTGGCCGAGGTTGTACTTGCCCAGGGCGGGCAGCTTCTCCTCGTCGCCGCGCAGCAGGTCGGGCATGTGCCGCGCCCAGGTCAGGTCCTCGCGCACCGGCAGGTTGAGCCGCCACATCTGCACGAACAGGCCGAAGAAGCTCAACACCAGCACCAGGCCGATCAGCGGGTGCAGCCAGCGCGCGGTCTGGCCGCCGCCAAACAGGCCGGTGAGCCAGTACAGCGAGGGGTGGAAGAAGGCGAAGCCCGAGAGCAGCAACAGGATCATGCAGGCCGCGGTCAGCCAGTGGTTGGCGCGGGTGAAGCCGCGGTAGCGCGAGACCACCACCGGACGGCGCTGCACCACCGCATCGCCCGGGGCCGAGTACACGCGGCCGTCGCGGTCCTTGCCGGATGTGCCTGCCATCACGCCTCCCCGCCGGCGCCAGGGCCGGTCCCGTCGCCTGCGCGGCCGTCGCCGGCGACATCGTCGACCAGCGCCTGGGCCTCGTGCTCCTCCTCGGCGGAGACTTCATTGGGCCGGGCGAACAGGCCATGCAGCGCGGCACCGGCCACCGCCAGACCGGCGGCGACCAGCCCGACCGACTTGGCCGGCCCCTTCCAGGCCTCGACCACCGGCGAGATGCGCGGATCGTCGGGCAGCCCGGCGTAGAGCGAAGGCTTGTCGGCATGGTGCAGCACGTACATCACGTGGGTGCCGCCCACGCCCTGCGGGTCGTAGAGGCCGGCGTTCTCGAAGCCGCGCTCCTTGAGATCCTCCACCCGCTCGGCCGCCAGCGCGGTCATGTCGTCCTTGGTGCCGAAGGTGATGCACTGGGTGGGGCAGGCCTTGGCGCAGGCCGGCCCCTGCCCGACCGCCACGCGGTCCGAGCACAGCGTGCACTTCTTGGAGACGTGCGCGGTCTTGTGGATGCGCGGGATGTTGAAGGGGCAGCCGGTGATGCAGTAGCCGCAACCGATGCAGTTGTCGGAGATGAAATCGACGATGCCGTTGGAGTACTGCACGATCGCGCCCGGCGCCGGACAGGCCTTCAGGCAGCCCGGGTCCTCGCAGTGCATGCAGCCGTCCTTGCGGATCAGCCACTCCAGCTCGCCGCTGACCGGGTTGTCGTACTCGGTGAAGCGCATCAGCGTGAACATGTCCGGGGTGAGGTCGTGCGGGTTGTCGTAGACCCCGACGTTCTCCTCCATCTCCGGCTGGGTGTCGTTCCACTCCACGCATGCCGACTGGCAGGCCTTGCAGCCGATGCACTTGGACACGTCGATCAGCTTGGCGACCTTGGTCAGCTGGCGCGCCGGCGCGGGCACGTGCGCGGTGGCCGAGACCTTGACCACGTCGCTGGGCAGCAGGTTCGAGGCCATCGGCTGCACCGGCGGATTGGCCGCGGCGGTCTTGGGCTCGGGCGCGCGCGCGGGTGCGGCGGCAATCGCGGCCGGGGCAGCGGTACGGGAGTCGGTCATGGCCGCAGCCTCCGGATGTCGTCCTGGCTGGCCGGCGCGATGTCGACCAGGAACACTTTCGATTCGGGCGTGTCGATGTTGGCGTCGCCGGCGAACACGGTCAGGCTGTTGGGGCCGAAGCCCTTGCGCGTGGTGCCGGTGAAGCCCCAGTGGATCGGCATGCCGACCACGTGCACCTGCTTGCCGTCGCACAGCATCGGCCGGATGCGCCGGGTCACCACCGCCTTGGCCCAGACCTGGCCGCGCTTGTTCCACACCCGTACCCAGCCGCCCTTGTCGATGCCGCGCAGCGCGGCCAGCTCCTCGCTGATCTCCACGAAGAACTCCGGCTGCAGTACCGCATTGACCTTGTTGTGCTTGGTCCAGGTATGGAAGTGCTCGGTCAGGCGATACGAGGTGCCGACGAACGGGAACTCGTCGCTGCTGCCCAGCTGGGCCAGGTCCTCGGGGAAGATGCGCCCCACCGGATTGCCGCGCAGCTTGCGGTTGAACGGGTTCTCCACCGGGCTTTCCCACGGCTCCATGTGGATCGGGAACGGCCCGTCGCGCAGCAGCCGGCGCACGAACAGGCGCGCGGTGCCCTCGGCGTTCATGATGAATGGCATGACCACGCCGGGCTTGGCGGTGGGCGCGAAGTCGGGCACGTCGTAGCCTTCCCAGCGCTCGATCGCCGGGTTCCACTCCAGCAGCTTGCGCCGCGGATCCCACGGCCGGCCCTGCAGGTCGCAGGAGGCGCGGTTGTAGAGGATGCGGCGGTTGGCCGGCCACGCCCAGGTCCAGTTGAGATAGGTGCCGATGCCGCCTTCGTCGTGGTTGTCGCGCCGGCCCATCATGTTGCCGGCCTCGGTCCACGAGCCGGCGTAGATCCAGCAGCCCGCCATCGTCGTGCCGTCGGCGCGCAGTTCGCCGAAGCCGGCCAGCTGCTCGCCGGCGCGGCGCAGGACCCCGCCCGGGTTGCCCGGGTCGGGCAGGTCGCGCAGCGCGCGTCCGTTCATCTCGCGCGCCAGTTCCGCCGGTTCCGGGGCGAAGGGGTCGGCGTAGTCCCAGGACAGGTTGAGGATCGGCGCGGGGCAGACGCCGCCTTCCTCCTGGTAGAGCCGGCGCACGCGCTGGAACAGGTTGCCCATGATCCAGGTGTCGTGCTTCGCCTGCCCCGGCGGGGTGGCCCCGGTCCAGTGCCACTGCAGCCAGCGGCCGGAATTGACGGTGGCGCCCTCGTCCTCGGCGAAGCACGTCGACGGCAGTTCCAGCACCTCGGTCATGATCTGCGCGGGGTCGACATCGTTATAGACGCCGTGGTTCTGCCAGAACGCGGCGGTTTCGGTCTGCAGCGGGTCGATCGACACCAGCAGCTTGAGCTTCGACAGCGCGCGCGTGAGCTTGGCGCGGTTGGGGAAGGCCATCAGCGGGTTGAAGCCCTGGCAGACGTAGAGGTTGACCTCGCCGGCCTCCATCATCGTCATGATGCGCAGGATGTCGTAATAGGCCACGTCCAGCTTGGGCAGCCAGTCGTAGCCCCAGTCGTTGGCCTGGGTCGCCGCGTCGCCCCACATCGCCTTGAGGAAACTGACCATGAAGCGGTCGGTGTTCTGCCAGTAGCTGGTCTGGTCGGGCAGCAACGGCTTGTTGGCGCGGGAGGACATGTAGGTCGCGTAGTCGGACTCGCTGTCCTTGGGCAGGCCCATGTAGCCGGGCAGCATGTGCGAGAGCAGGCCGATGTCGGTCAGGCCCTGGATGTTGGCGTGGCCGCGCAGCGCGTTGACGCCGCCGCCCGGCAGGCCGATGTTGCCCAGGATCAGCTGCAGCATCGCCATGCCGCGGATGTTCTGCGCGCCCTTGGAGTGCTGGGTCCAGCCCAGCGCGTAGCACGAGGTCATCACCTTGTCGGGCGCGGCGGTCTCGCCGATCAGCGCGCAGATCTCCAGGAACCGGTCCCTGGGCGTGCCGCAGATGTTCTCGACGAACTCCGGCGTGTACACGTCCACGTGCTGCCTGAGCAGGTTCCAGACGCAGCGCGGGTGTTCCAGCGTCGGGTCGGACAGCGGCTCGCCGGCGTCGTTGAACTGGTACTCCCACTCGGTCTGGTCGTAGACGCGCTTGTCCTCGTCATAGCCGGTGAACAGGCCGTCCTGCCAGCCGAAACCGTCCCGCACCAGGTAGCTGGCGTTGGTGTAGTGCTTCAGGTACTCCCACTGCACCTTGCCGTTGGCGATGCACCAGCGGATCACGCCCATCAGCCAGGTGATGTCGGAGCCGGGGCGGATCGGCGCATACACGTCCGCCACCGCGGCGGTGCGGTTGAAGCGCGGATCGACCACGATCAGCCGGGCCTTGTTGTGGTGCTTGGCCTCGGTGACCCACTTGAACCCGCACGGATGCGCCTCGGCCGCATTGCCACCCATGACGATGACAAGGTCCGCGTTCTTGATATCCGTCCACGCGTTGGTCATCGCGCCACGGCCGAATGTTGGAGCCAGACTGGCTACCGTTGGGCCGTGTCAGACGCGCGCTTGATTGTCGAAAGGCAGGACGCCGAAGGACCGGATGGTCTTGTAGGTCAGCCAGCCGGTCTCGTTGGTGCCGCCGGAGGCGGCGAGAAACCCCATCGAGGTCCAGCGGTTGACGGTCACCCCGTCGGCGTTCTTCTCGATGAAGTTGGCGTCGCGGTCGTCCTTGATGTGGCGGGCCAGCTTGTCGAGCGCGAAGTCCCAGCTGACCTCCTCCCAGTGGTCGGAGCCCGGCGCGCGGTAGCGCGGCACCCGGGTGCGCGTCTCGGAGTTGACGAACTCCTTGATCGCCGCGCCCTTGGGACACAGCGTGCCGCGGTTGGTCGGGTGGTCGGCATCGCCTTCGACGTGCAGCAGGCGGGCCTTCTGGCCCGCGGCAACGTCGCCGTCCGAGTACAGGATGATGCCGCAGGCGACCGAGCAGTAGGTGCAGATGTTGCGGGTTTCGGTGGTGGTGGCGAGCTTGAACGCCCGCACGTGCGCGGCCGTGGCCGCCTCCGCCTCGCCAAACCCCATGGCGCCGAGTGTCGTCGCCGCTGCACCTGCCCCCGCCAGCTTCAGGAAGCTGCGCCGGGAAAGGTTGAGACTCATGGAAGGACTCCTTGCAATGCCTGCCGACCGGTGGG
>JAFAFY010000205.1 GCA_023423235.1 Pseudomonadota bacterium | reverse complement strand
GCGCCGCTGAGCTGCTCGCTGTCGGTGTAGGTGTAGTTGGCGCGCAGCGACCAGGCTTCGCTGATGCCCCAGCGGCCTGCGAGCTCGACGCCCTGGATGCGGACCTCGTCGATGTTGATGTTCTGCCGGTACGTGGTGTAGCCCAGCAGCTCGTAGTCGCCGAGGTTGGCGCAGGGACGCACGCCGCCGGTCTGCTCGCAGCTCTGGCTGGTCTCGCCGCGGGCGATCTTGTCCTTGAAGTCGTTGCGGAAGATGGTGGCGTTGAAGTTGTGCAGGCTGTCGGGCGAGCTCCAGTACAGCGCGATCTCGCTGTTGACGCTGGTTTCCGGCTGCAGGTCCGGGTTGCCCGCCCAAAGGGCTGGTGCCCTGGCCGCCGAAACCGGTGATGCCGTCGTAGAGGTCGGTGGTCTTGGGCGTCTTATAGCCGGTGCTCACGCCGCCCTTGAGGGTCCAGTTCGGGCTGATGTCGTAGACCGCGTAGGCACGCGGGCTGACGTGGCCGCCGAACAGGTTGTGGTCGTCGTGGCGCACGCCCAGGGTGATCGTCAACGGGTCGATCGGGGTCCAGTTGTCCTCGGCGAACAGCGACCACATCCTGTGCTCCTGCACGGTGCCGTTGCCGTAGCCGCCACCCTCCATGCCGAACACGCCGTCCTCGAGCTCGCCGTCGATGACCTGGCCGCCGACGACGAAGTGATGGTGCCCGCCGAAGCCCTCGTAGGGGATGTCGAGCTTGGCGTCGAGGGTGTACTGGTTGCTTTCCATGGTGCGCTTGGGCCGCGGCAGGAACGCCGCTTCGGCGGCGGCGCGGCGGTCGGCCAGGCTCATGCCGGCGTAGTCGCCGGTGGCGCTGAACATCTGCTGCAGCA
Organism: Pseudomonadota bacterium; assembly: GCA_023423235.1. GTDB lineage: Bacteria > Pseudomonadota > Gammaproteobacteria > Xanthomonadales > Xanthomonadaceae > Luteimonas. The sequence goes on along the minus strand of JAFAFY010000205.1, from coordinate 2,916 downwards.
GCAGGCGCTCCTGCACCGAGAACGGCAGGGTGCGGCCGTTGTTGTCGGTCTCGATGTAGGCCAGCGAGACGAAGCTGCGGCCGAAGGCCCAGTCGCCCTGATGGGTGAGCGACCACTGGTTGCGGGTGAACTGCTGCTCGTCGATGTAGCCCACGCGCGGCTGCACCATGCCGCCGGAGGCGCGCCAGATGGTGTTGATGCTGTCGACGGTGCCCAGCGGGTAGGTCTCGGTGCCCAGATTGTTGAGGTAGGGCGTGTTGTCGTAGACCTGCTCGGAGCGGTCGAGATCGAAGCTCACGCTCTGCTTGTCGGTCGGGGTCCAGCTCAGGGTCAGGCCGACCGACTTGTTGGTGTTGTCGACGGTCTTGCCGCCGCCGCCGAAGCCCAGGGTGCGCTCGTGGACTACGCCCAGCGGATCGGTGACGGTGGCGTACTCGGGATTGGAGGCGTCGCGCTCGTACCACGAGCCGCGGATCGCCAGGCCCAGCGTGTCCTGCACCAGCGGGCCCATGACCGCGAAGTCGAAGGTGCTGTCAGTGCCGAAGTCGCTGTTCTCCTGGAAACTGCGGCTGGCGGTGAACGAGCCCTGCCAACGGCTGGAGACCTTTTTGGTGATGATGTTGATCACGCCGCCCAGGGCGTCGGCACCATAGAGCGTGGACGCCGGGCCGCGGATGACTTCGATGCGCTCGATCATGTCCAGCGGCGGGATGTGGTTGAACTGGTTGCCGCCGAAGGCGTTGGGATAGATGTCGCCGTGGTTGTTCTGGCGCTTGCCGTCGATGAGGATCAGGGTGTAGTCCGACCCCATGCCGCGCATGCTGATGGTCTTCTGGCCGGTCTTGTCGGAGGTCTCGCCCACGTCCACGCCCTCGAGGTCGCGCACGGCGTCGATCAGGGTCAGGTAGGGACGCTGCTTGAGTTCCTCGGCGGTGACGATGCTGATGCTGGCCGGCGCGTCGGTGAGCTTCTGCTCGAAGCCGGCGGCGGTGACCACGATGGTGTCGAAATCGGTCGCCTGGGGTGCGGTGGTGCCCGACGCGTCGGTAAGGGACTCGGCAAGAGCGGGCGTTGCCACCAGGGCCAGCAGTGCAGTGGCGAGCAGGGAACGGCGGAGCGGCAGGGAAGTGTGCATGGAGATCTCGATGACAGGTGACGTGACGCGGCGTGGCGACTGCTGGCCGATGCGGTGGGTCGTTGCAGGGGAGACCGCGCCGTTGCAGGGCGCAGTCGCGGGGATCGGGGTGACGCGGAGAGCGGCGCGGCGGGATGCGGCTGGGTGTGCCGCGTGCCGCGAGGGATCAGCGCGGTGGGCCGCGCGTGAGGTGCTGGCGTGGCGCGGTGTCTACGCGGGCCACCGGTTGGCTTGGCGGCGTCGTGGCAGCCAGGGGCTGGACGATCACGCGCGCCGGGTGGACCGCGCTCGCGCTTGCAGGTGTCCTGCTGCGCAGCGCGCCTGCCGGCGCCCGGGTCATGCGCTGCCGCAGGATGGCTTGCGTTTCCTGACTGCCCTCGGCGGGCGCGGGCGAGGTGCCCACTTGCGGTGGGGCGCCGGCCAACGCCTCCCCCAGGGAGACGCCAGCGGCCCACGGCGAGAACAGCAGGCAGAGCAGCACTGCGAGGCCTGATAGCCGGAAACGGCTCAGGCCTGCACGTACCGGCGCCGTTGCGGCCCGGTATGCGCATACAGCGCTGCCTTGCGTCCCCTCGACCACGTGAAGTTCCTGAATGGGGCAGTCCCCTTCACGCAATTCTAACTGAGAATGGTTATTGACAGCAAAAGCTAACGATTGTCTTTATTGCTGTACAGCCGTCGGGGTTGCCATGCCCTGCCGGAATGGCGGGACCGGACGTCCTGGGGCGGCAACGGTGCGCTGCGCGTTTCAGTCGCGGTCGTCGCGGGTCCAGATGCCGCCGTGTTCGACCCGGATCGGGAACTTGGCCACCGGCTCGTAGGCTGGCGCGCACAACGCGCGTCCGTCACGGACATCGAACTTCGCGCCGTGCAGTACGCATTCGATGGTGCCCTCGCCGTCATCGAACTCGCCGCTCGACAGCGGGAAATCCTCGTGGCTGCACTGGTCCTCCAGTGCGTACAGGGTGCCGTCGAGGTTGACCACCAGGATCGCTGCGCCGGTGATCTCGTCGAATGTCGCCTGCATCTCGCCGGGCAACAGCGCGCCGGTCGCGCAGACGAAAGTCCACGTCTCGCTCATGCGGCAGGTTCCAGCGGTTTTTCCAGGCGCTCGAAGCGCAGGTCGTCGCGCCGGGGAATGCCGAAGCGGGCATCGCCGTAGGGGAACGGACTGTGGACGCCGGTACGGCGGTAGCCGCGACGCTGGTACCAGGCGATCAGGGCATCGCGCAGGTCGATGACGCTCATGCGCATCGCCGGCAGGCCCCACTCGTCGCGGGCGATGCGCTCGCATTCGGCCAGCAATGCGGCGCCGGTGCCGTGGCCCTGCAGGGTCGGTGCGACCGCGAACATGCCGAAATAGCCGCAGCCGTCCTCGATGGCGACATGTGCGCAGGCCTGCGGCCGTCCGTCGTCGCCATCGATCACCACCACCCGGCTGCCTGCGCGCGCGATGTCGGCGCGGAGCACATCGGGGTCGATGCGGTTGCCGTCGAGCAGGTCGGCCTCGGTGGTCCAGCCGGCGCGGCTGGATTCGCCGCGGTAGGCCGAGGTGACCAGCGCGACCAGGGCCGGCACGTCCTCGGCGGTGGCAGCGCGGAAACGCGGTGCAGGGGTGCGCGCTGTGGCGCGTTCGGCAGGTGGGGTGGCGGTGTCGGACATGCGCCTATGCTAGGGCCTGTCATCCAATGCCGGGTAGTGCATCCGGCATTCCGGATGGCATGCCTTCGCCGCCGCCGGCGGGAGACAGCGGCGGCAGGCTTGCCGGATCAGCCCAGCAG
>JAFAFY010000158.1 GCA_023423235.1 Pseudomonadota bacterium | reverse complement strand
TGCCCAGGCTCAGCGGGGTCACGTCGAGCAGCAGCACGTCCTTGACGTCGCCGGCCAGCACGCCGCCCTGCACCGCCGCGCCGATCGCCACGGCCTCGTCGGGGTTGACGTCCTTGCGCGGCTCCTTACCGAAGAACTCGGCCACGGCCTGCTGCACCTTGGGCATGCGGGTCTGGCCACCGACGAGGATGACCTCGTTGATGTCGGACGCGCGCAGGCCAGCGTCGTTGAGGGCGACGCGGCAGGGCTCGATCGACTTCTTGATCAGGTCCTCGACCAGCGCCTCGAGCTTGGCCCGGGTCAGCTTGATGTTCAGGTGCTTCGGGCCGGAGGCGTCGGCGGTGACGTAAGGCAGGTTGACCTCGGTCTGCTGCGAGCTGGACAGCTCGATCTTGGCGCGCTCGGCGGCGTCCTTCAGGCGCTGCAGGGCCAGCGGGTCCTTGCGCAGGTCGATGCCCTGGTCCTTGTTGAATTCGTCGACCAGGTAATCGATGACGCGCGCGTCGAAGTCCTCGCCGCCGAGGAAGGTGTCGCCGTTGGTGGCCAGCACTTCGAACTGCTTCTCGCCGTCGACTTCGGCGATCTCGATGATCGACACGTCGAAGGTGCCGCCGCCGAGGTCGTAGACCGCGATCTTGCGGTCGCCGCCGGACTTGTCGAGGCCATAGGCCAGGGCGGCCGCAGTCGGCTCGTTGATGATGCGCTTGACATCAAGACCAGCAATGCGGCCGGCGTCCTTGGTCGCCTGGCGCTGGCTGTCGTTGAAGTAGGCCGGCACGGTGATGACGGCTTCGGTGACCTTCTCGCCCAGGTAATCCTCGGCGGTCTTCTTCATCTTCTCGAGGATGCGCGCGGAGACTTCCTGCGGCGAGAGCTTCTTGCCGTCGCTGGTCGCGACCCAGGCGTCGCCGTTGTCGTGGTCGAGGATCTTGTAGGGCACCAGGTCGATGTCCTTCTGGACTTCGGCGTCCTTGAACTTGCGGCCGATCAGGCGCTTGACCGCGAAGAAGGTGTTGCCCGGGTTGGTGACGGCCTGGCGCTTGGCGCTCGCGCCGACCAGCACTTCGCCGTCCTTGGTGTAGGCGACGATCGACGGCGTGGTGCGGTCGCCCTCGCTGTTCTCGATGACCTTGGCCTTGCCGCCGTCCATGATCGCCACGCACGAATTGGTCGTGCCGAGGTCGATGCCGATGATCTTTGCCATTGCGATGTGTCCTGTGAAATTGGTTGTAGTGGAATTGCGGTGACGAATTCTGTTGACGGCATTGCCGTCGCTGACCGTGATCTGGGGATGCGCGCGGCCGCGTTCAAGCGGCGCTGCGCATCCAGCCGCGCGACGCGCAGGCCGGGTTTCAGTCGGCCTTGGCGACCACGACCATCGCCGGGCGCAGCAGGCGGTCATTGAGCAGATAGCCCTTCTGGAACACCTGGGCCACGGTGCCCGGGGCCACGCCGGGCACCTCGACGATGCTCATCGCCTGGTGGTGCTCGGGGTTGAAGGGTTCGCCCGCCGCCGGCGCCACGGTACTCAGGCCGTGGGCCTCGGTGGCCTTGACCAGCTCGCGCAGGGTCAGCTCCACGCCGGCGCGCAGCGGATCGTTCTCCGGTGCATTGGCCAGGCCGGCCTCCAGCGCGTCGAACACCGGCACCAGGCCCGAGAGCAGACGCTCGTTGGCGAAGCGGCGCGCGGTCTCGACCTCGCGGCTCAGGCGCTTGCGCTGGTTTTCCAGGTCGGCGCGCTCGAGCAGGGTCTGGGCCTTGAGCTGCTCGACTTCGGCCGAGAGCCGCTCGACCTCATCGGCCAGGCGGGCCTGCTCGGAATGGCCCTGTTCCGATCCCGCGGCGGAGTTGCCGGTGGCGGGATCGATGGCGTGGGGCTCGATGAAGTTCGGATCGGTGTGGTTCTGCGTCATGACGGGGTCCCTGGCGGTCTTCGCGCCGCCGACCCGCCTGCTATGGGGTTGTCCGTCCGGGATTCAAGGCGGCGCCCAGCACGCTGGCGGCGCCCTGCACCACCGGGATCACCCGCTCGTAGGCCATCCGGCTCGGACCGATCACCCCCAGCACCCCCAGCACCTGGCCACCGGCGACGTAGGGCGCGGTCACCAGCGACATGCCCTCCAGCGGCGCCAGTCCGGTTTCCTCGCCGATGAAGATGCGCACGCCGGGCGCGTCGATGGTGCGCTCCAGCAGCTGCAGGATCTCGCGCTTGCGGGCGAAGGTCTCGAACAGCTCGCGCAGCCGGTCCAGGTCGGAGAGGTCCTGCACCCCGATCAGCCGGTTCTGGCCGGCCAGCAGCATGTCGTCGTCGCCCGGCACCAGAGCCTGCTCGGCCAGCTCGACGGTCTGCGACAACAGCGCCTCCATCTCGTCGCGGGCGTTGCGCAGGTCCTGCAGCAGGGTGGCGCGGATGTCGGCCAGCGGGCGCCCGGCGAAGTTCTGGTTGAGATAGTTCGCCACCCGCTCCAGCTCGCCGGCCTCGAACGGGCGGCGGGTCTGGAAGATGTGGTTCTGCACGTCGTGGTCGGCGAACACCAGGATCGCCATGACCCGCTGGCCGTCGAGCGGCACGAAATCGATATGCCGGAACGCCAGTTGCCCGCGCCGCGGCACCGACACCACGCCGACGAAGCGGGTCATCGCCGACACCAGCTCCGAGGCGCTGCCCAACAACGACTGCTGCCCGCCGCTGCCGAGTTCGCCGCGCAGCCGCGAGAGTTCCGGCTCGGGCAGCGGCTTGACCTGCAGCAGCGAATCGACGAACACCCGGTAGCCCTGCGCGGTCGGCACCCGCCCGGCGGAGGTATGCGGCGAGGACAGCAGCCCGGCATCCTCCAGGTCGGCCAGGATGTTGCGGATCGTCGCCGCGCTGACGTCCAGGCCCGCGTGCCGGGCCAGGGTCTGCGATCCGACCGGGCCGCCGTCCTGGATATGCCGGGCGATCAGCGTGCGCAACAGCTGGCGCGCGCGCGGGTCGAGCGGATGGGCGGGAGCGTTGTGCATGCATGCGGTATACGGGCGCGCCGGCCGTGTTGCAAGGCGCCACGGCGCCGGGTGTCGCGTGCGGCAGTTGCAGTCGCGGCGGCTGCGACGCAGGCGGGGTATCCAGCGCAGCGCCATTCCTGCCACGCCCTTCCCGCGCATTCCACCGCGCCCCGGCTATCCGTCGCCGGGCCGCCAAGGCACAATCCGCAGCCGATGCTCAGCCACCTCGCCATCCGCAATTTCGCCGTCGCCACCCGCTCCGACCTGGAGTTCGGCCCCGGCCTGACCGTCATCTCCGGCGAGACCGGCGCTGGCAAGTCGCTGCTGGTCGACGCCTTGGGCTTCCTGTCGGGCCAGCGCGCCGACAGCGGCATCGTCCGCCACGGCGCCGAGCGCGCCGAGCTGCACGCCGAATTCAGCCTCGACGATGCCGCTCCCGCGCTGCACTGGCTGCGCGAGAACGAGTTCGACGATGGCGACAGCTGCCAGTTGCGGCGCACCCTGCGCGCCGATGGCGGCTCGCGCGCCTGGATCAACGGCCGCCCGGCGACCATCGGCCAGCTGGCGGAACTGGCCGGCCATCTGGTCGAGATCCACGGCCAGCACGAACACCAGGCGCTGCTGGCGAAATCCAGCCAGCTGGCCCTGCTCGACGCCCAGGCCGGCAATGCGCCGCTGCTGGCGCCGGTGCGCGCGGCGGCGACCCGGTGGCGTGCGCTGCAGGACGAACGCGAGGCGCTGTCGAAGATCGGCGATGTCGGCGAGCGCCGCGACTGGCTGCGCCACCAGCTCGACGAACTGGCCGGCGAATCGCTGCAGCCCGAGGCGGTCGCCGAACTGCACGTCGCGCACCGTCGCCAGGCCAATGCCGCCGGGTTGATCGACACCTGCGACGCCGCGCTGGCGCGGATGAGCGGCGACGACGCGGTTGGCCTGCCGCAGGCGTTGCAGGGCCTGCGCAACGACCTCAACCGCATGCGCGCGCACGAGCCGCGGCTGGGCGAGGTGGACGCGATGCTCGACGCCGCCGCGATCCAGCTCGACGAGGCCACCCGGCTGCTTGGCCAGGTGCGCGACGACCTGGAGATCGACCCCGGCCAGTTCGAGGAACTCGAGCGCCGGCTCGGCCGCCTGCATGAACTCGCACGCAAGCACCGCGTCACCCCCGAGGAACTGGGCGAGGTGCAGGCCCGTCTGGCCGCGGAACTCGAACAGTTGGAGGGCATGGACGAGCGTCTGCGCCATCTCGACGGCGACATCGCCGCCGCGGCCGCCGACTGGCGCCGCGCCGCCGACGCGCTGGGCAAGGCGCGGGCGAAGGCCGGCAAGGCCCTGTCGAAGGCCACCACCGCGCTGATCCACGAACTGGGCATGGGCGGCGGCACGTTCGAGGTGGCACTGGAGCCGGTCGAGGGCGAGCGTCCCGACCCGCTGGGCGCCGAACGTGTGGAGTTCCTGGTCTCGGCCAACGCCGGGCAGCCGCCGCGGCCACTGCGCAAGGTCGCCTCCGGTGGCGAGCTGTCGCGCATCTCGCTGGCGATCGAGGTCGCCGCGCTGGGTCACGACGCGGTGCCGACGATGGTCTTTGATGAGGTCGATTCGGGTATCGGCGGCGCGGTCGCCGACATCGTCGGCCGCAAGCTGCGCGCGCTCGGCGACAGCCGCCAGGTCCTGTGCGTGACCCACCTGCCGCAGGTTGCATCCAAGGGCCACACCCACTACCGCGTGCACAAGTCCACCCAGGCCGGTGCCACCGAAAGCCAGGTCACGCGCCTGGCGCCGGCCGAGCGCACCGAGGAACTGGCGCGCATGCTCGGCGGCGTGGATGTCAGCAAGGAAGCGCGCGCCGCGGCGCGCAAGCTGCTGGAAGCGCAGTAGTCACCGAATCCTGACCGCTGACCGGCCAGCGTGATCCGGCAGTCACGACCCACAGGGATCAAATCACCACAAGCCCGGGGCCATTCCACTGGACGCGCATGCCCGCCGGGTATTGCCGCCAGCACTCCGGCGACGCCCTGCGCCTCCGCGCCGACACTGCGTCATTCAGCCATCCGGCCATCCGGCAACGCCGCGCAGCATGCGCCGGCGAACCACACTGCGGACTGGTGTCCCCGAGGCCGTACTGCGGCCTCGGCCTGCGTCAACGCTTCTTGCGGACGTAGAGCACCAGAGAGTGTTCCTCGAGGATGTAGCCGTGCGATTCGGCGATCTGCCGCTGCAACTCCTCGATCTCGCTGCTTTCGAACTCGATGATCTTGCCGGTGTCCACGTCGACCATGTGGTCGTGGTGGCCGCCGCGGTCGAGTTCGTAGACGGCATGGCCGCCCTCGAAATTGTGCTTGAGCACCAGGCCCGCCGCCTCGAACTGGGTCAGCACGCGATAGACCGTCGCCAGGCCGATCTCGTCGCCCTGCTCCAGCAGCTGGCGATAGATGTCCTCGGCGGTCATGTGCTGGCGCGGGGTGCGCTGTTCCAGCA
>JAFAFY010000112.1 GCA_023423235.1 Pseudomonadota bacterium | reverse complement strand
TGGCCAGCCGCGACCACGTGCGCAAGCTGCTGCCGCTGGTCCGCCAGACCCTGGCCGAGGCCGGCATGGCGGTCGGCGACATCGACGGCGTGGCCTACACCGCCGGGCCGGGACTGGTCGGCGCGCTCCTGGTCGGCGCCGGCGTGGCGCGCTCGCTGGCCTGGGCGCTGGAGGTGCCGGCGATCGGCGTGCATCACATGGAAGGCCACCTGCTGGCGCCGCTGATGGAGGACGACCCGCCCGAGCCGCCGTTCGTCGCGCTGCTGGTCTCCGGCGGGCACACCCAGCTGGTGGCGGTGGAGGCGATCGGCCGCTACCGCCTGCTCGGCGAAACCCTGGACGACGCCGCCGGCGAGGCCTTCGACAAGACCGCGAAGATGATGGGCCTGCCGTATCCCGGTGGCCCGCAGCTGGCGGCGCTGGCCGCGCAGTCGGACAAGGCGCCGGGCAGTCCGGGCGGCTACCGGTTCTCGCGGCCGATGACCGACCGGCCTGGGCTGGATTTCAGTTTCAGCGGTCTCAAGACCCAGGTGCTGCTGGCCTGGCAGGGCAGCGACGGCGCCGCGGCCACGCGCGCCGACATCGCCCGCGGCTTCGAGGACGCAGTGGTCGACACCCTGGCGATCAAGTGCGCGCGCGCGCTGGACGCGACCGGCAACACGACGCTGGTGGTGGCCGGCGGCGTGGGCGCCAACCGGCAGCTGCGCGCCAAGCTGCAGGCCGATGCGCAGCGCCGCGGCGGTCGCGTGTGTTTCCCGCGCCCGGCGCTGTGCACCGACAACGGCGCGATGATCGCCTTCGCCGGCGCGCTGCGGCTGCAGGCCGGCCAGCACGCCGATGCCGCGGTGCACGTGGTGCCGCGTTGGGACATGGCATCGCTGCCGCCGTTGGCGACGACGACGTGATGACCGGACATTCGTCCGTTGAAAGCGGTGATTGGTGATTCGTGATCGGTGATTCGAAAGAGCGGCTCGTCAGCGGGCTTCGGATTTCGCTGGTCGCGACGGGCTAAGCTGTTGTTGCAGTTCCGAATGACCAATCACCAATGACGAATCACGGCCTCTCCATGGACAAAGTCTTCATCGAGGGCCTCGAGATCGAGGCCCTGATCGGCATCTACGACTGGGAGCGGCGCATCCGTCAGCCGCTGCTGTTCGATCTGGAAATGGCGTTCGACAACCGCGTGCCCGCGGCCAGCGACGACATCGCCAGGACCCTGGACTACAAGGCGGTGAGCAAGCGCCTGATCGACTACGTGTCGGCGTCGGACTTCGGCCTGGTCGAGACCCTGGCCGAGCGCTGCGCGGCGCTTGTGATCGATGAGTTCAACGTCGAGTGGTTACGCTTGAAGCTCAGCAAGCCGGGTGCGGTGCGCGGCGCGCGCGCGGTCGGCGTGATCATCGAGCGCACGCGTGCGCGTTGACGGAGTGGATTGATGCGACAACGGCTGGACCATCTGCAGGAGGTGCTCGCACCCTATCCCTGGGCCTACACGCTGGTGGTACTGGCCGGCCTGCTGCTGGCGGCATGGCTGGCCAACTGGGTGACCAAGCGCGTGCTGCTGCGCGGCCTGCTGCGGGTGCTGCGGGCGACCCCGCTGGGCGGGCGCGACCACGACCACGCGGTGCAGTTGCGGGTGATCCCGCGCCTGGCGAACGTGGTGCCGGCGCTGGTGATCTCCGCCGGCATCGGCGTGGTGCCGGACCTGCCGCCGCATCTGGTGACCGTGGTCCGCGCGCTGTGCCAGGCGTTCGTCGTGCTGACCGTGGCGCTGTCGGTCTCGCGCCTGCTCGACACCATCAACCATGCCTACGAACGGCGGCCCGACGCGCACAACAAGCCGATCAAGGGCTACTTCCAGGTCGTGAAGATCATCATGTTCGTGCTGGTCGGCATCTCGATCATCGCGACCCTGATCGGCGCCCAGTTCCTGCACATCCTCACCGGCCTGGGTGCGATGACCGCGGTGCTGATGCTGATCTTCCAGGACACCATCCTGTCGCTGGTCGCCAGCGTGCAGATCAGCAACGACGGCCGCGTGCGCATCGGCGACTGGATCGAGATGCCCAGCCAGAACGCCGACGGCGACGTCATCGACATCGCCCTGCATACCGTCACCGTGCGCAACTTCGACCGCACCGTGACCACGGTGCCGACCAAGAAGCTGGTCAGCGATGCGTTCAAGAACTGGCGGCCGATGTTCGAGGGCGGCGGCCGCCGCATCAAGCGGTCGCTGTTCGTCGACCAGCACAGCGTGCGTTTCCTGGACCCCGACGAGGTTGCGCGCTTCCACCGCTTCGTGCTGCTGGACGACTACCTCGACGAGAAGGCGCGCGAGCTCGACGCCTGGAACGCGGGGCTGGCCGAACGCGGCGCCGAGCCGGTCAACAACCGTCGCGTCACCAACCTCGGCACCTTCCGCGCCTACGTCAACCACTACCTGCGCAACCACCCGGGCATCAACCAGGAGTTGATCCTGCTGGTGCGCCAGCTGCAGCCGACCGCGCAGGGCCTACCGCTGGAGATCTACTGCTTCACCCGCGACACCGGCTGGGTGGCCTACGAGAACGTGCAGTCGGACATCTTCGATCATCTGATCGCGCTGCTGCCCGAGTTCGGCCTCAAGCTGTTCCAGGACGCCAGCGACGCGCCGCTGGACATCAACCTGCACCGGGCAGATGCGCCTGCGCAGGCGCCGCAGCCGCAGGCCACCGCGCGCCTGACCGAAGGCGGCTGACCGGCAGGCGGCGATGCGCGATCATGGCGCTCCCCACCGGAGCGCCCCCATGGCCATCGCCTGCCTGAGCCTTGGCAGCAATCTCGATCCCGAGACCCACCTGCGCGCGGCCATCGCCGCCCTGCGCGCGCGCTTCGGCGCGGTGGCGGTCTCGGCCGTCTACCGCTTTCCCGCGGTCGGCTACGACGGGCCTGACTTCCTCAACGCCGCCGCGGTCATCGACACCGAGCTCGCGCCGGCCGCACTCAACGACTGGCTGCATGCACTCGAGGACGCCCAGGGCCGCGAGCGTGGCGTGCCACGCTACAGCGACCGCACGCTGGACATCGACATCGTCCTCTACGACGACCTGGTGTGCAGCGGCGCGGGACACCTGCGCATTCCCCGCGACGAACTGCGCCACGCATTCGTGCTCAAGCCGGCGGCGGAGATCGCGGGCGGATGGCGCCATCCCGTCGATGGCCGCACCCTCGCGGAACTGTGGGCCGCGCATCCGCAGCACGCGGTCGCGTTCGCGCCGGTGGCATTGGACGATTGAACTAGACGATTGAAGTCGACGTGGTCCATGGAGGGGCGCGTATCGTGCGCGCGGCATCGCGTGTCTATCGCCTGTCGTGGCGTGGAAGCGCTCAGCCCAGCCGGCCACCATCGACGGTGAGCGTGGTGCCGGTGACATAGCCGGCACCGGCGATCAGGTAATGCACCGCGGCGGCGATGTCCTCCGGCGTCCCGGTACGCCCCAGCGGCGTGCGCGCCAGCAGCTCGTCCTGCAGCGCGGGGTCGGCATCGTGCTCCGGCCACAGGATCGCGCCGGGCGCGACGCCGTTGACCCGCACCTCCGGCGCCAGTTCCACCGCCAGCACCCGGGTCATCGCATCGACCGCGCCCTTGGTGATGGCGTAGACGCCGAGGCCGGCGCGCGGTTCGCGGGCGTGGATGTCCGACAGGTTGACGATCGCGCCGCGCGTTGCGCGCAGGTGCGGCGCCGCAGCCTGGGCGAGGAAAAACGGCGCGCGCAGGTTGGTCGTGAGCAGGGTGTCCCACTGCGCCGGCGTGGTCGCGCCGAACGGCGTCTCGAAGAACGCCGAGGCGTTGTTGACCAGCGCATCGAGGCGGCCGAAACGGCCGACCGTCGCGGCCACCAGTTCCGGCAGGCGGTCGAACTGCGTCAGGTCGGCCTGCAGGACATGCGCACTGCCGGCGTGCGCCGCGTCAAGCTCCGCGGCCAGCGCATCGGCCTCCGTGCGTGAGTGGTGGCAATGCAGGGCGATGGCGTAGCCGTGCGCATGCAGATGCCGCGCGGTTGCCGCGCCGAGGCGGCGGGCGGCGCCGGTGATCAGGGCGACGGGTGGTGCAGTCATTGATGGTCCTGTGGATTGGATGCGGGGGGCATGGGTACGCATGCGCGAGTAGCGTTGTGGATGACGCGCATCATGGCGCAGCCGCCCTGACCCGAGCGCAATGTCCATCGCGATAGCGCGGCCGGAACCGGGGGTGGTCTGCCAGATGCACGACGCCGCTGCGATCACCCACGTCCGCATCGGCCGCAAGCGCGCGCGCAGCCCAATCCGCGTAGTCGGGTCTCGCCTGCACATCGCAGAGGCCGAACTGCTGTATGTCCGCCAAGGACAGGGTGTAGAGATAGCCATCGCTGCTGTTGGGGGCATCCGGGAGCCGGATATGGTCGACCAGACAGGTGATGCGCGGATCGACGCCGCTGCCTTGGTACACACGGCGATGGCCGGCCCGCATGGTGCGGGCATACGTCACAGCGGCATCTGCCAGCTTGTCGAGTTCGCGCTCGAAACGAGCATGCAGCTGCGCCGGATCCGTAACCGCGCCGTCCTCGCTGGAGGCTCGAAACGAGAATGTCGGCGTGTCGTAGGACTTGCGCAGCAGCATGCGCGCCTGCCTGCGGCTGGCAGGAAGTCGATCCGGGCAGGAGTAGTGCCACAGCACCAGACTCTCTGGCGAGATGGTCCGGCTGCGTGCGGGAGCGAAAACATAATTGGCGCAGCCGGAAATGCAGCCCTTGCCGACGACGATCACGGCCAGTTCATGCGCGTGGATCTGCTCGGCGATGGCGATCGATGCCAGCCCGTCACCGCCTGGAGATGCGATATGCAGTGCGGACAGCGGGCCGTCGGCTTGCGCCAGCACGTTCCGCAGCCGCTCGGCGCCGAGGGCGTTGAGGGTGCCGTCGTAGTGCAGGACGCCGCCTTCGATCGCGACCAGCGGTTCCTCGCTGCGCCAATGGGAATCGGGATCAGGGCCGGAAGCGACGTCCGGTGTGGCCAAGGCGGCGCCGCAGACCAGTGACAACAGCAGCGGCAATGCAGTGATCTTCGGCATGGGCGTGTGCTTCACGGATCGTGCCGCCCACCTGTGGAGCGGGCAGTGCGCAATGCGGACACGCTACACCGGTGTGCAGTGTGCCTGAATCTGTCTGGCGTGGTGGATGTCGGCAGCGGAGGGCTGCGGTATCGTGCCGGTCCGCAATGCACACTGGACCCGCATGTCGACCGCGCCGCCCGATCCCGACGCCCTGGCCCACAGCGAACGCCTGCGCCAGCTGATCCTTGCGCAGATCGCCGAGGCCGGCGGCGCGATTCCGTTCTGGCGCTTCATGGAGCTGGCGCTGTATGCGCCCGGCCTGGGGTACTACAGCGCCGGCGCGGCGAAGTTCGGCCCGGCCGGGGATTTCGTCACCGCGCCCGAGCTGGGGCCACTGTTCGCCGAATGCATTGCCGAGGCGGTCGCGCCTGTGCTGCGCGCGCTGCGCGACGCGCCCGCGCAGGCGGGCGACAGCGGCGGGACCCGGATGCTGGAGATCGGCGGCGGCAGCGGCGCGTTCGCGGGCGATGCGCTGGCGCACCTGGCGGCGCTCGACGCCGCGCCGACGCACTACGCGATCCTCGAACCCAGCGCCGACCTGCGTGAGCGCCAGCGCATCCACCTGCAGCAGCGCCTGTCGGCGGAACTGTTCGCACGCGTGCAGTGGCTGGACGGGCCGATGCCCTCGGACTGGAATGGTGTGCTGTTCGCCAACGAGGTGGTCGACGCGCTGCCGACGCCGCGCTTCGCCATCGCCGAAGGCCAGGTGTACGAGGAGGGCGTCACCATTTCCGCGGACGGCGGCTTCGCGCGCACGCTGCATCCGGCCGATGCGATGCTGTCGGCGGCGGTGCGGCATATCGAGCAGCAGCGCGGCGCGCCGTTTCCCGACGGTTACCGCTCCGAGGTACTGCCGCAGCTGCCCTACTGGGTGCAGGCGGTCTCGGGCGGACTGCGCCGCGGCGCGATGCTGTTCGTCGATTACGGCTACACGCGGGGCGAGTACTACCGCGACGACCGCAGCGACGGCACCCTGCGTGCGTTCTTCCGCCACCAGGTCTCGGCCGACGTATTTGCGCTGCCCGGACTGCAGGACCTCACCGCATCGGTCGATTTCACTGCGCTGGCGGAAGCCGGCACCCACGCCGGTTTCGAGTTCGCTGGCTACTGCAACCAGACTTCGCTGCTGCTGGGCAACGGCCTGGAGCAACGGCTGGCTGCGCACGAAGCCGGGGCGCCGGACGAGGCCGCGCGTTACGCGCTGCGCCAGCAGGCCAAGCAGTTGACCCTGCCGGGGGCGATGGGCGAGGCATTCCAGGCGATCGGCTTTGCACGCGATGTCGAGTTCGAACACGCCTTCCTGGTCGGCGACCTGAGCTACCGCCTGTGAGCGGCGCGCGCCGGCCGCGCCTGGGGCGCGCGCTCAAGCCGCTGCGCCGGCCGTGGCTGTGGTCCGGGCTGTGGAGCGCGGCGATCGCGGTGGTGGTGGTCGCCTCGCTGATGCCGCCACCACCGATGCCAGCGGTGCCCGACGGCGACAAGCTGGGCCATTTCCTCGCCTATTTCGTCCTGGCCGGCTGCGCGGTGCAGCTGTACGCGCGCTGGAGTGCCCTGCTGGGCGCGGGCATCGCCCTGGTGCTGCTGGGCATTGGCCTGGAGTACGCACAAGGCGCATTGACCAGCGACCGCATGCAGGACCCGATGGACGCGCTGGCCAACACGTTCGGCGTGATCGCCGGCCTGGCGACGCGGCTGACGCCGTGGCGGGATGTGCTGTTGCGGTTCGAACCCGGGGGCATGCAAGGGCGCTGAGTGCGCTCGTCGCCCGACGGGCCGGCGATTGCGCGGTGAATTGCACGATAATCAGCGCTGACTGATCCGTGTCCGAGCCTCTTCCTTGTCGACGCCTTCCCGCATTGATGCAGACCGCGCCGCCGCGCGCCTTGCCTGGGCCCGCGCTGCCAGTGGCGATCCCGCGCTGTCGCTGATGCGTGCCTCGGCCGATGCGGGCTTCCGCAGCTACTGGCGCGCGGGCACGCACGGCGGCAGCCGGATCGTCATGGATTCCCCGCCGGCGCTGGAGGATGTGCGTCCCTGGTTGCACATCCGCGATCGGCTGGAAGCGGGCGGCGTGCGCGTGCCGCGGGTGCTGGCGCGCGATGTCGAAGCCGGTTTCCTGCTGCTCGAGGACCTGGGCGGCGATACCTGCCTGCAGGCGCTGCAGCGGCAGCCCGGGGCCACGGCCATGCGCGATGCGATGTTCGATGCGGCGCTTGCGCAGTTGCTGGCGATCCAGGCGCTGCCCTGCCCCGATGACCTGCCGCTCTATGACGCCGCGTTGCTGCGGCGCGAACTGTCGCTGTTCGAGACCTGGTATCTGGGCACCCACCTGGGCGTGGTGCTCGACGATGCGGCGCGCGCAGCGCTCGAGGCCGTGGGCGACACCCTGGTGGCATCCGCACTGGCGCAGCCGCAGGTGTTCGTGCACCGCGATTTCATGCTGCGCAACCTGATGCCGGTCGACGGTGGCGTGGCGGTGCTGGATTTCCAGGACGCGGTCTGTGGCCCGGTCGCCTACGACGTGCTCAGCCTGTGCAAGGACGCCTTCGCCAGCTGGCCGCAGGCGGATATCGACGGCTGGATCGCCAACTACCACGCGCGCGCCGTGGATGCCGGGCTGCCGCTGCCGGCATTGGCGCAGTTCCGCCGCGACGTCGACCTGATCGGCGTGCAGCGGCACCTGAAGGTGCTTGGCATCTTCGCCCGCCTGCACCATCGCGACGGTAAGCCGCATTATCTCGCCGACGCGCCGCGCTTCGTCGCCTATCTCGACGAGGTGATCGCGCGCGAGCCGGTGCTTGCACCGCTGGCTGCGATCCTCGACCGCCATGTGCGGCCGTCTCTGCAGGCCCGGGCGATCGACACGGTTGCGCGATGAGCCAGACCGTCATCCCGCAACTGCGCATGACCGACGCCGGGCGCAGCCTTGGGTTCTACGCCCTGCTCGGTTTCCAGGTCGACTGGGAGCATCGCTTCGAGGCCGGCCTGCCGCTGTTCGCGCAGCTCACGCGCGATGGCCAGACCCTGTTCCTGAGTGCGCATGCTGGCGACTGCGCGGTCGGCGGCGCGGTGTACTTCAAGGTCGCCGATGTCGATGCCTGCGCGCGGGCATTCGCCGCTGCCGGCGTGCCGGTGTTGCAGCCGCCGCACGACACGTCGTGGGGCACGCGCGAGATGCTGCTCGTCGACCCCGACCACAACCGGCTGCGCTTCGCGCAGCATGGCGACTGATCCGGGCGCGCCGATGCAGGACCTGTTCGCCAGTGCGCCGCAGTCCGTCGCCGGCATCCGCACCGGCATCGGCGGCTGGACCTTCGCGCCGTGGCGCGACAATTTCTATCCGCGCGGCCTGGTGCACAAGCGCGAGCTGGAATACGCCAGCCGCCACCTGACCGCGATCGAGATCAACGGCACGTTCTACGGCGCGCAGACGCCCGAGGTCTATGCGCGCTGGCGCGAGGAGACGCCGGAAGGCTTCGTGTTCTCGCTCAAGGCGCCGCGGCATATCGTCGGCGCACGCACGCTGGCCGGCACCGGCCGCCAGGTCGCGGCCTTCGTGCATGGCGGCATCTCCGAACTCGGCAGCCGGCTGGGGCCGCTGCTGTGGCAGCTGGATCCGCGGCGCGCGTTCGACCATGACGATCTCGCCGCGTTCCTGGACCTGTTGCCGCGCGATCTCGACGGCACGCCATTGCGGCATGTGCTGGAAGTGCGCAATCCCGGTTTCCAGCGCGCCAGCTATCTGGCGCTGGCGCGTGACCACGGCGTGGTGACGGTGTTCACCGATGCGTCCGAGTATCCCTCGTTCGCCGATCTCACCGGCGATTTCGTCTACGCCCGCCTGATGGGCAGCCGCGAGCAGCATCGCGATGGCTACCCCGGCCTGCAGCTCGACGCCTGGGCGACGCGTGCGCACCAGTGGGCGCGTGGCGAGGCGCCGGGCGATCTGCCGTATGTCGATGCGCGCGACGCCATGCCGGTGCAGCCGCGCGCGGTGTTCGTCTATTTCATCGGCGCGGCCAAGGCACGCAACCCGGCCGCGGCGATGGCGCTGCAGGCGCGGCTGTAGCCATGCACCTGCAGCGGTTGCGTCACTCGGTCGCGGGCGCAGCGCAGTAGGCGGCGAAACCGGATTCCGAGTTCTCGAAGCCTTCGCGGCCCGCCAGTTCCCACGGCCGCTCGCACTGCGCGGTGCGCTCGCACCAGGTGTAGCCGGCCGAGCCCTTGCAGCCGTGTTCGTCGACATCGCCGCCCACCAGCGGGGCGTCGGCCGGGGCGTCGGTCACTGGCGCGGCAGGCGCAGCGGCGGCGTCCGCTTCGGCGGCGGCATCGGGCGTGCCCGGCGACTGCGACGGGGAGGAACAGGCGACGGCCAACAGCAGCAGGGGAACGGCAAGCAGGATGCGCATGGGACAACTCCGGGCGATGAGGGGTTCAGGGTAGGCCCGGGCGTAGCCGGCCACAAGCGGCTGCCGATGGCGACGTAGCGACGACATGGCGATGCGGCGCGCTATGCCGCGCCGTTGTCCCTGGCATCGGGGATTGCCGTGCGCCGCGCCGCTGCGACCGCCGCGATGCGTGCCCGGCGCAATGCTTCGCCCAGGGCGGGACCGGTGACGCCTTCGGCCACCAGATCGCGCGCATGCACCGCCATCGCTGCGGCGTGGGCGCGGCGCAAGGTGTCGCCCTGCGGATACGCCGCGTCCTCGCTGCCCAGGCGGCCGCGCTTGTCGGCCTCGCACACCGTGGCCAGCTGGCCGATGCGCTCGGGCTTGCGGAAGCCGTCGCAGCGCGCGATCAGCTCGTACAGCGTCTGGTCGCGTAGTTCGTCGATGCGGTGCACGTTGAGGTGCTCTCGGCAGGCGATCGTCGCCAGTTCGCGGTACGCCGTCGGCACCCGCAGGCGTTCGCACAGGGCCGCCAGCGGCTTGAGTCCGGCGTGTTCGTGGCCGATGTGGCGCGGCAGCTTACCGGTAGGCGTCAGCGCCTTGCCGAGGTCGTGGGTCAGCGCGGCGAAGCCGATCAGGGCATCGCCGGGCGCCAGTCGCGCGGCCATGTCGCTGACCAGTTCCTGGTGCAGGCCGGTGTCGACTTCGGGGTGATACTCCGCGCGCTGCGGCACGCCGTAGAGCGCGTCGATCTCGGGCAGCACCACCGCCAGCGCGCCGCAGTCGTGCAGCGTGCGCAGGAACGCCGAGGGCTGCCGCGACGCGAGCGCGCGCGCCAGTTCCTGCCACACGCGCTCGGGGGTCAGCGTGGCAAGTTCGCCGGCCTCGACCATCGTGCGCATCAGCGCCATGGTGTCGTGGGCGACACGGAAGCCCAGCGGCGCGAAGCGCGCCATGAAACGCGCCGCGCGCAGCACCCGCAGCGGATCCTCGGCGAATGCCGGGCCGACATGGCGCAGCACGCGTGCCTGGATGTCGGCGACCCCGCCGTAGGGGTCGACCAGATGGCCGTCCGCGTCCTCGGCGATCGCGTTGATGGTGAAGTCGCGCCGATGCAGGTCCTCCTCCAGCGTCACAGCCGGGTCGGCGACGACGACGAAGCCGCGGTGGCCACGCCCGGACTTGCGTTCGGTGCGCGCCAGCGCATGTTCCTCGTGGGTCTGCGGATGCAGGAACACCGGGAAATCGCGGCCGATGGCGCGGAAGCCCGCGGCCTCCATCGAATCCTGGGTCTCGCCGACGACGACGAAATCGCGGTCGCCCGGCGGCAGGCCAAGCAACCGGTCGCGCACCGCGCCGCCGACAAGATAGACCTTCATCGCGCCGCTGCCCTCATCGCGCGCGCCTGCTCATGCCGCCGGACACGCGAACGCCTTGCGCGCTGCAGTCGTCTCGCCGCGGATGCGTGCCGTCACCGGCACCGCCCGGCCGTACATGCGCCAGTCGTAGAGCACGCTGAAGGCCAGCACGCGGGCCACGTATTCGCGGGTCTCGCGGTAGCTGATGGTCTCGATCCAGAGGTCGGCGTCCATGTCCGGGCGCTGCGCCAGCCAGCGCGAGGTCGGCGTGGGCCCGGCGTTGTAGGCGGCGATGGCGACGTGCGGGGCGCCGTACATGTCCTTCTTCTCGCGCAGGTAGGCGGTGCCCAGGGCGATGTTGGTCTCGGGGTCGTAGAGGCTGTCGGCGCCGCGCCAGGGCATGCCCAGGCGCCCGGCGACCGCGGCGGCAGTGGTCGGCAGCACCTGCATCAGACCACGCGCATCGGCCGGCGAGCGCGCGTTGGGATTGAACGTGCTCTCGGCGCGGATCTCGGCCGCAACCCAGGCCGGGTCGAGGTTGTGGCGGCGCGATTCGCGCTCGATCAATGCCTGCTGCGTCAGCGGGAAACGCAGGGTGTAGAGCCGCAGCTTGTCGGGCTGGCGGCCGAGGCCGAACACTGCGCGGTCGTACCAGCCGTTCTCCTGCGCCACCTGCACCGCGATCCGGCGCTGGTCGTCGTCGAAGCCGGCCAGCGCCTGGGTCCATTCGCGGGTCGCCCAGATCGGGCGGTCGGCGCGGTAGAGCGCCATTGCACGCATCAGGCCAGGGTCGCTGGCGACGCGCGTCCTGGCCGCAGCGGCGGGATTGAAGTCCCAGGGGCACAGCGCGTAGGGCTGGTCGAGACGGTCGGCGGCGAGGAAGCCGTGGAAATCCGGCTTGCTTGCCGCGGCGCGGTACAGCGGCTGCGCGCCGGCGGCATCGCCGGTCAGCTCGGTCAGCCGCGCCTGGAACCAGGTCCAGCGCGATTGCCCGCGCTGCGCATCGCCCATCTTGCGCACCGCCGCCAGCGCCGCCGGCCAGTCGCGGCGCGCCAGCGCCTCGCGCACGCGCCACTCGTGCAGGCGCTCGTCGTAGGCGGGCTCCGGCACCCGGGCCAGCAGCCGCGCCGAATCCGGCAGGTAGGACGCCACCGTCCACAGCGCGGCCTGGTAGAGCACAAGGTTGCGCTGCGCATCCGACAGGCCCAGCGCATCGGCCAGTGCCGGCAGCTGCGCTTCCGCGGCCAGCGGATCGGCCTTGGCGAACTTCGCCAGGCCCTGGGCGGCGACCTCGCGGCTGCGCGCGGTCTTCGGCCACTGCGCGGCGCGCGGATGCGGCGCCTGCATGAAGGCGGCGTAGTCGTTGGCCAGCGCCTGTTGCGACGACGACAGCCCGCGTGCGATCGCGCGCAGCATCACCGGGTCCTGCTCGGCCACGGCCAGGTCGAAGCGTTCCCAGCGCAGCGCATCGTCGAGGCCGCCGTTGCCGGCAAGCGCGGTCAGCGGCGGATCGCATTCGTCGGGCAGCGACTTGCCGCTGCTGCGCCAGACCGCCTGCGCCTCGCGGGTCCATTGCGCGTCGATGCCGGTGGTGCGCTGGCGCGCGTCGAGTTCGATGCATTGCAGCGCGGTCGCGGTGATCGACGGCGACCACGCGGCGCGCACGCCGGCCCAGTCGCCGCGCTTGGCCAGCGCGCGCAGCCAGGCCTCGCGGAACGCGGCCGCGACCGGCTGGTCGCGATAGCGGGTGAGGAAGGCATCGGCCTGCGCGGCCGGCAGGGTGTCGAGGTTGCGGCGCAGCGCGGCGAACTCCAGCCAGCCGCGGACCGGATGGCGGTCGTAGGCGGCCGGCAGCGGCTGGCCGCGGTCGGCGGCCTCGAACGCGGCGCGCAGCGCGGCGTCCTGCGCCGAAACGCCGGCGGGCAGGCAGGCGATGAGGCAGGCGACGAGCAGGCCGGTACGC
>JAFAFY010000022.1 GCA_023423235.1 Pseudomonadota bacterium | reverse complement strand
GCCAACGCCCGGCGGCCGGCGTCGCCGACGGCGGCCGCGCCGCGTGCCCTGCAGGCGGTCGAGGTGCCGCCGAGCACGCCACCGGATTCATCGGAGCAGACCCAGCCCCCGGCCGCATCCCTGCAGGCGCAGGCCCGGGAATGGGCGCAGGCGCAGGCGCCGCGCCACGATTTCGCCGCCGACCCGTTGCGCAATCGCCCGCCGCCGCGCGCGGACGGCCGCTTCGCGATGCGCGAGCCGCTGTCGGCGGAGGACGTGGTCAACGGCATCGGCGCCCTGCTGTTCGGCGGCGGCCCGACCGATCCCTGCCCGCAGATCCGCCGCAACATCGCCAGCGGCGACCGTGCCCTGGTGGAAGAGGAAATCCGGCGCCTGCAGCAGTTCTGCCTGTAGCCCCGGCACGCGGCATGCGGGCTGGCATGCGCGCAGCGCGGTGAATTGCGGTCTGCCCGCCCCGTTCTGCCAAGCCGCGTCTGCTCCGCCCGATCCGCCCCATCCAGTCCGCTCAATCCAGGCCGCTGCGAACGCTCGCCGCCACGCGCGCGGCCTGCCCGCGCAGTTCCGGCATCGCGATGCTTTCCCACAGGCTGCCGATACGCAGCGCACCCAGCGTCCACAGCCCGGGCACCTTGATGCCATCGGCGGCGCGCAGTTGGCCGTCGGAGCTGGTGTCCAGGCCCAGCCCGTGCGGGCCGGCGCGCAGCAGCCCGCGCGCCTGCAACGCAGGCAGCAGCGGGTCCGGCGCGTTGCGCAGGGTCTTGTGCATGCCGGTGGCGTTGACCAGGCGGTCGACCGTCAGGGTATCGATGCGGTCGCTGCCACGTGGGCGCATGTGCACCCGCAGCCGCGGGCCGGCCTCGACCGCCTGCAGGTGCGCGCCGCGCAGCACCAGGCGGCCGTCCGCACGCAGCGCGGCCAGCACCGCGGCGGCCTCGGGCGCGATGCGGTGGCGGTGGATGTCCCAGTAGCGCACCGCATGGCGCAGGAAGCGGCGCTGCTCGGCCGGCGCCAGCGAGGTCCACAGCTGTTGCACCTGCGGCCGCAGCCGCTCGATCGCGTCCTGCCAGGGCCGGCCCTGCGCGATCGCGTCGTCTGCCCACCCGCGCAGCAGGCGCATGCGCGCACGCACGCCCAGCGGCAGCAGCGCCTCGATCCCGCCGGGCTGCGGCGCGGTGCCCGGAGCATGCGCCAGCGGCATCAGGCCGTGGCGGGAGATCGCGGTGATCCGGCCGCGGTGGCCGTTGGCGTGCAGGGTCAGGGCGACATCGACCATGCTCAGGCCGGCGCCGACGACGCACACGTCCTCGCCCGGATCGATCGCCGCGACGGCTGCATAGTCCCAGGCGGCAACCACGCCCGGCGGCATTGCCGCACCCGGCGGCAACGGCAACGCCGCCGGCAGGTTGCCCAGCGCCAGCACCACGGCGCGCGCGTTCACGGTAGCGCCGGAGGCGAGCACGACGACATGGCCGCCGGCCTCGGGACGGAGATCGATGACCGCATCAGTGATGCGTTCAAGCGGGCCGACGCCGGTACGCTCGGTGAGCCGCTGCGCCAGGTAGCGGCCATACACCCGGCGCGGCGCGAAGCTGGCGCCCAGCGCCTCGGTGGCGCGTCCCGCGGCTTCCGGCTGCGCGGCCAGGTACTGCAGGAAATCGTCGGATCGATCGTCGAATGCGCTCATGCGCGCGGCGTTGACGTTGAGGATGTGCTCGGGCCGCGGCGTCGAGTAGGCCACGCCCTGGGCCAGCTCTGCGCGTGGCTCGACCAACGCCACGCGCAGGGCCGCAGCGGCGCCTCGCGCGCCGGGATCGAGCAGATGCCAGGCCACGAGGGCACCGCAGGCGCCGCCGCCGACGATCACGACATCGAACGCGGCGGATGGTGGGGGACACGTCACGGCGGGACTCGGAGGCAAGGGACGGTCCAGTATCCCACCCGCGGCAGGCACCTCAGGACGTGCCCGGCGTCGCTTTCCCGCACGGCCATGCCATGGCAGGCTGGCGCACCCGTCGGCGGCCTTGCCCGGGGATCCATCGCGGCCGCCCGCGTTCCTCGTCTTTCCGCCCCGCAGCGACGGAGCCGCCATGCCACACCTGTTGACCGCCAGTCTCCTGTCCACCCTGTCGGCGGCGGGCCTCGGCCTGCTGATGTGGACCGGGATGACGATCGCCCTGCTGCAGATGCGCGCCGCGTCGGCGTCCTCGCTGCACCAGCTGCAACTGCTGGCGCTGCTGCTGGGCGCGGGCCTGCTCGCCGCCGGCCTGTTCGCACGCGGCCCCGGTCATGCGCCGCTGGGCAATGCGCTGGCGCACTGGCGACGCGATTGGCCGGCACGCGCCACGCTGCTGTCGGTGGTGTCGTTGCTGCTGGCGCTGCTGCTGGCCGCCCTGCTCGCATGGGTGCCGGCCGGCGCCGCGCGCGCGACCGGCCTGTCGTTGCTGGGGCTTGCGCTGCTGGCCGGTGCGTTCGCCGCCGCCGCCGCGACCGCAACGGCGCTGGCCCGCACCGCCCCGGCCGTCGCCGCCTGGCAACACCCGCTGACCCTGCCGATCCGGCTGCTGCTGGCGATGGCCTGCGGGCTGGCGGTGCTGTATCTGCTGATGCAGCTGCTGTTCGTCTCCTACAACGACGGCACCACGATGCTGGCCACGCTGACCGGCCTGGGCGTCGCGGCGCTGGCCTGTGCCGCCCTGCAGTGGCGCGCGGTCGACCGCGAGGCGCGCGCAATCTCGCCATCGGCTGAACCTGGACTGCGCAGCCGCATCCGCCACCTGCGCCTGGCAACGGTGGCCCTGCTGGCCGTCGCGCCGCTGCTGGCCTGGAGCGCGGCATCGATGCAACTGCTGCCGGTCTGGCTGCTGCTGGCCGCCGCCGCGGCCGCGCTGCTGGCCGGCGCCGGCATCGAACGCGGCCTGTTGCTGCGCCACGGCAGCCAGGCGCCGGTCATCCCGCCAGCCTGAACACTGGCGGCGGTGGCGCGGGTGGACTGCCGGCCATCGACTTGAAGTGTCATGCGGGCGCGGCATAATGGAAATGGAACCGATTACATGAATGGACGGACATGATTGCCGGCTGGTGGCTGGCCCTGGCAGGCCTGCCCACGATCACCCACCCGCTTCCGGCTGCGCCGGAGCAGACCGCGATTGTCGCCGTGGCCGCGCGGCAGGTGCCGCTGCGCCGTCCGTGCTATGCACTGCGCTGCAGCGTCGACGAACTCCGCCCGATCGCCGGCACCCAGCGGATCTGGCAGCCGCGTGCTCCAGGCGTCCGTCCGCGGGAAGTCGCCGCGCCCGTCATCCGGTTGCCCAACCGGCGCATCGTCGCCCTGCATTCGCCGTTCTCGCAGCGCGACAGCTTCCGCTCGGGCGGCAACCCCGTGAAATGGGATGCCAGCTACGGCATCGAGGCGATCCGTAGCCCGGACACCAAACTGCGCCTGGAATTCGGCACCGGCTTCCGCATCCAGCCCTACACCGATTTCGGCACCGCGGTGCCTGGGCCAGTGGCACGCGGGCGCATCCAGCTGTCGAAGGAGCTGGGCGAGCGGGCCTCGTTCACCCAGCAGGTGCAGGTGGAGACCGGACGCGAGAACACCTTCCTGCGACAGACGCTGGCATTCGACTACGAACTGCTGCCGCAATGGACGCTGCGCTCGGATTTCGAGCTGCGCCACGACACCCTGGGCAATGGCGGCCAGGGCAGCACCGATACCGAAAGCTCGGTGCGGGTGCAGTACCGCTTCTGAGCCACCGCGGGCAGGCGTTGCCGCAGCCCGCATCCAAGCGCGCTGCAATGCGCGTCGCGGCCGCCCGAGCGCGCCGCCCCTTCCCAGATCAACCCGGCAGCAGCGCCCCGGCGCCGGCCGCAAGCAGGCGCGCGGCCACCTCTGCGCCCAGCGACTCCGCGGCTTCGGCCCCGGCCTCGCCCGAGGCGCGCACCAGCCGCCCGTCGATGGCCGAGCCCACCAGGCCCGACAACGCCAGCCGCCCACCCTGCAATTGCGCGAACGCCGCCACCGGCACATGACAGCTGCCATCCAGCGCCCGGTTCATCGCCCGCTCGGCCTCGACCTGGACGCGGGTGAAGCGGTCGTCGAGCCGCACCAGCAACGCCTGTACGGCCGGCGCGTCGTCGCGGCACTCGATCGCGATCGCGCCCTGTGCCGGCGCCGGCAACCAGTCCGGTGCATCCAGGCGGGCACCGATGCGGTGTTCCAGCCCCAGCCGCGCCAGTCCGGCGCAGGCCAGCACGATCGCGTCGTAATCGCCGGCGTCGAGCTTGGCCAGGCGCGTGTTGACGTTGCCGCGCAGGTCCAGCAGGGTCAGGTCCGGACGCCGCGCGCGCAGCTGCGCCTGGCGCCGCAGCGACGAGGTACCGACCCGCGCGCCCTGCGGCAACGCGTCGATCCCGTCGAAATGATTGCTGACGAAGGCGTCGGCATGATCGGCGCGCGCCAGGATCGCCGGCAGCACGAAGCCCGGCTCCAGCGTCATCGGCACGTCCTTGAGCGAATGCACCGCGCAGTCGGCCTCGCCGCGCGCCATCGCCATTTCCAGTTCCTTGAGGAACAGGCCCTTGCCGCCGATCGCCGCCAGCGAGCGATCCAGCACCTCGTCGCCGCGGGTGCTCATGGGCACCAGTTCGACCTCGAGTCCGGGCAGCAGCGCGCGCAGCAGGGTTGCCGCATGCTCGCTCTGCCACAGTGCGAGCGGGCTCCTGCGGGTGGCGATGCGTAGTCGATCCATCGGGGGATTATCGGCGATCGCCCGGCCGCGACGCGAATCGCCGCCACAGGCCCGGCCGCGCCCGGACCGCCACGCGACCGGCGCAGCTCAGAGCTGGCGCACGACCTCGCGCAGCTGCGAGACGCAGCGCCGGCTGACTTCCAGCGGGCGGTCGCCATGGCGCAGCACCGCGTGCACGTGGCCGTCCAGGTCGCGGCGCAGCTCGACCAGCTCGTGCCGCGCCACCAGGCAATTGCGGTGGATGCGCAGAAAGCGCGGGCCGAACTCGTCCTCGAGCGACTTCAGCGATTCCTCCACAAGGTCCTCGCCGCGCGCGTGGTGCACCACCACGTACTTTTCCTCGGCCTGCAGATAGCGGATCTCCTCGACCGGGATCAAGCGCAGGCTGCCGCGCAGCCGCGCGCACAGGTGGGTGCGATGCTTCTGCGCCTCGCCGTTGCCGGCCACCGCCTCGCGTCCAGCGGTATAGGTGCGGGCGCGCACCAGCGCCGCCTGCAGGCGTTCCGGTCGCACCGGCTTGACCAGGTAGTCGACCGCGGCGGCCTCGAAGGCCTTGAGTGCGTGGGCATCGTAGGCAGTGCAGAACACCACCGCCGGGCGCGGCTCGAACGCGCTCAGGTGGCGCGCAACCTCCAGGCCGTCGATGCCGGGCATGGCGATGTCCAGCAGCACCAGCGCGGGATCGTGGGCGGCGCAGGCTTCCAGCGCGGCGCGGCCATCGCCGGCCTCGGCCACCACCTCGATGCCGGGCTCGGCATCGAGCAGCATGCGCAGGCGCGCACGGGCCAGCGGTTCGTCATCGGCGATCACGACCTTCACAGCCGTCGCTCCTTCGCGGCAGCCGCCCGCTCAGGCGACCGGCAGGTGGATGTTGCACGCATAGTAGCCATCGTCCCAGCCGTAGGTCATCCGCGTACGCGGCCCGAAGGTGTAGCCCAGGCGCTGGGCGATGCTGCGCTGGGCATGCCCGGCGCCCCGCGCGCGCGCCGGCAGCGGCTGCGCATCCGGCGCCAGCGACGGGTTGCGGATGACGATCCGCAGCATCTCGGGGGTCGCGTCCAGGCTGACGTCGATCCTGCCGCCCTCGGGCAGGCGCGAGATGCCGTGCAGCACCGCGTTCTCGAGAAGCGGTTGCAGCACCAGCCGCGGCATCGGCAGGTCCCAGGGCAGCGGGTCGGTGCGACGCCAGCGCACCTGCAACCGCTCGCCAAGACGCAACTGCTCGATCGAAAGATAGCGCTCGGCCAGTGCCACTTCCTCGGCCAGGGTGGAAGTGCCCTCACCCGCGCCCAGCGCGGCCCGGAACAGGTCCGACAGGTCCAGCACGGCGCGCTCGGCGACCACCGGGTCGCTGCGCAGCAGCGTCGCGATCATGTTCATGCTGTTGAACAGGAAATGCGGGCGGATGCGCGCCTGCAGCGCATCGGCCTCGGCCCGCGCCTGCGCGGCCACCTGGCCCTGCCAGCGGTCGATGACGTAGAAGTAGCGCAGCGCGATCGCGGTCAGCAGCGCCACCACCGCGGCGCTGCCGCCGATGAACTGGCCCGCCGACGGCAGGTGCCCGCCGGGCGTCTCCACGCTGGCGAACAGGCCGTGCACGATCGCCGCGGCGACCAGCGCGACCAGCAGCGCGAGGCCTACGGCGACGGCCGCGCCGAGGCGTACCGGCAGCCTCGACAGGCGTGTGCGCAGGGCGCACAGCAATACCGACACCGCCAGCGCCAGCCACAGCGCGTAGCCGCTTGCAGTGAGGAAATCGCGCGCATCCCAGCCCGGCGCGGCGCCCGGCACCAGCGCCACGATGACCACGGTCATCTGCGCAAGCCCCAGCATTGTCGCCAGGCGCGGCAGCCGGCACAGGTCCGGCAGCCAGAGCCCGTCGCCGGCCGGCGTGGTCATATCGGCTCAGCCGGCCTGGAACCGCTTGGTGAGCCAGTCGCCCAGCGCGGCGATTTCCTCGGCGCAGACCGAGTGCGGCATCGGATAGGTGTGCCATTGCACGTCGAAGCCGAAACTGCGCAGCAACGCCGCGCTGCGCTCGCCGGCGGCCACCGGCACCACCGGGTCCTGGCTGCCGTGGGCCATGAACACCGGCTGGCGGTTGGCACCCTCGACCAGCGCGGCCTGCGCGGTATTGGCGGCGGGCAGGTAGGTGGACAACGCGACCAGGCCGGCCAGCGGTTCGCGCCGGCGCAGGCCCGCGGCCAGCGTCACTGCACCGCCCTGGGAGAACCCGGCCAGCACGACGCGCGAGGGCGGCACGCCGCACTCGGCCTCGCGCGCAATCAGCGCATCGACCTGCGCCACCGAGGCCAGCACGCCGGACTCGTCGGCACGGTTGGCCAGGTCGATGTCCTGGATGTCGTACCAGGCGCGCATGCGCACGCCGTTGTTGATGGTCACCGCACGCACCGGCGCATGCGGGAACAGGAACCGCACCGCCGGCCAGTCACGGCGCACCAGCTCGGGCAGGATCGGCACGAAATCATGGCCGTCGGCGCCGAGGCCATGCAGCCAGATCACGCTCCAGCGCGGCGCGGCGCCGGTTTCGCGTTCGATGCATTCGAGCAGGTCGGGCGTGTCCATGCGGTCCTTGGGCGATGTGGAAAGACCGCCAAGTGTAGACCGTCGCCGGTGGCGTCCCCCGCCCGCGGCAGCGGCTCAGTCCGCGGATGCCTGCACGGCCGCCTCGGCGCGCAACGCCGCCGCGCGCCGCAACACCAGCGGCGGATCCTGTTCCTCGGGCGTGGTGAACAGCCGGTGCCTGCGCATCCATTGTCCCAGCAGGCGCGAGGACGTCAGCCGCACGATCACGATCGACCCGGCCAGGCCCAGGATCACCGGCGACATCCACAGCGCCAGGCCTGGCGACATCGCCACGGCCGCGACGCCCAGCACCACGCCCAGCAGCGTGGTGCCGCGATAGCTGCGCCACAGGTCGCCGAGCGTCTGCCGGCCATCGTCGCGCTGCTGCGCATCCCAGCCCGAATCCTTGCCGGCCAGCTCCTCGGCCACGCCGCGCGACTGCACGTACATGGTCACCGGCGCCATCAGCGCCGCCAGGACGTTCTCCACCAGCACGCTGACCAGCGCCCGCAATGCACCACCGCAGCCGCGACGCAGGCGCGGGTCCAGCACCGTGGCGATGTAGCCCATCACCTTGGGCGCGAACAGCATCGCCATGGTCAGCACGAACACGCCGAGGAAACGGTCGCCATCCACCGCCATCCAGTAGCTGGCGGCCGAGAACCCGCCCTCGCCCGGCATGCCGTGCTGCAGCGGGATCGCCAGGCCGACCAGGATCAGCAGCGCCCATAGCGGCGCGGTCAGGTAGTGGCCGATGCCGATGAGCATGTGCCAGCGGCTGACCCAGTGCAGGCCGCGCGTGGGCAGCACGCCGCCGTGCTGCAGGTTGCCCTGGCACCAGCGGCGGTCGCGCACCAGCATGTCGGTCAGTGTCGGCGGGCCTTCCTCGTAGCTGCCTTCCAGGGTCGGGATCATGTGCAGCGCCCACCCGCCACGGCGCATCAGCGCGGCCTCGACGAAATCATGGCTGAGCACGTTGCCGCGGAACGGCACCGTGCCCGCAAGCGCCGGCAGCCCGCAGTTGGCGGCGAATGCGGCGGTGCGGATCATCGCGTTGTGGCCCCAGTAGTTGCTCTCGGCCCCATGCCACCAGGCCACGCCCTGGGCGATCACCGGGCCATACACGCGACCGGAGAACTGCTGCATGCGCGCGAACAGGGTGGCGCCGTTGACGATCAGCGGCAGCGTCTGGATCAGCGCCACGTCATCGTGGCCTTCCATGGCCGCGGCCAGCCGCACCAGGGTGTCGCCGGTCATCAGGCTGTCCGCGTCGAGGATCAGGAACTGCGGATAGGCACCGCCCCAGCGCCGTACCCAGTCAGCGATGTTGCCGGCCTTGCGCTCATGGTTGTCGTCGCGGCGGCGATAGTAGAGGTTGCGTGCGCCGGTACGCGCGCGCATCCGCTCGAAGGCCTGCACCTCGCGCGCGTGGATGGCGGCATCGCGGGTGTCGCTGAGCACGAACAGATCGAAACGCGCGCCCTGCCCGGTCGCCTCCAGCGATTCGACGATCGCCTGCAGGCCGGCCATCAGCCGCTCGGGATCCTCGTTGTAGGTCGGCATCAGCAGGGCGGTGCGCGCCTGCAGCGCCGGCAACGGCTGCGCGGGGTCGATGCCCAGCCGCGCCGGGCGCCGCAGCAACACCATGACAAAGCCGGCCAGCGAACTGGCGAACGACTGCACGATCCAGGCGAACAGCGGCACGAACACCAGCAGCAGCAGGCCCTCGAGCACATCGATGCCGCCGATGCGCAGCAGCCACCAGATCTGGTAGGTCGCCAGCAGGGTCAGCGCCGCGGCGCTGCCGATGATCGCCGCGCGGCGCCAGCCCATGCCACGCGGCGACGTGGGCCGCGGCGGATCCGCCAGCGCGCCCTCACGCAGCGACTGCACCGGCATTGCCACAGGCGATTCCGCCGGCATCATTGCAGGGAGGTCCGTGGTCCGGGGCTTGGGCGGACGTGGCGGCGCGCTCATGCGCTCCACCGGTAAAGCCAGGTTTCCGACAGCGGCGCGCCCGCATGCAACAGCCGCATGCGCAGCTCGATGACCGCCGCGCCCTGCGGTTCGAGTTCGAATCCCACGCGCCAGCCGCCGCCGGGCCGACGGTGCACCACCGCATGCCGCAGGCTGCCGGCCGAGGCCTGCGCCTCGACCGTGGGCAGGGTGTCGCCAGGCAGCGCCGCCCCGCCGTCGAGGTCTATGACGAACAGGCGCGTGCCGGTCCCGGTTCTGGGCAGCGCGCCGATCCGGGTCGCGGCAACGGTCGCCAGCTGCGGCAGCCACACATGTCCGGCCGACCAGTGCAGCCGGTAGCGCCAACGACTTTCCGCGTTTGCGGCCAGCGCCGCGGCCGGGCGCCAGAACGCCACGATGTTGTCGTGGTACTCGTCGGCGGTGGGAATCTCCACCAGATGCACCTCGCCCCGCCCCCAGTCGGCCAGCGGCTCGACCCAGGCGCCCGGGCGGCGCTCGTAGCCGGCCTCGGCATCCTGGAAATCCTCGAAGCGGCGCTTGCGCTGCATCAGGCCGAAGCCGCGCGGGTCGCGATCCTGGAATCCGCTGTGCTGCAACGCCTGCGGATTGGCCAGTGCCCGCCACAACTGCTCGCCGGTGCCCGTGAACATGGCCAGGCCGTCGGAGTCGTGCACCGCCGGGCGGTAATCGTCGATGCCAACGCGGTCTCCGGCATCGAAATGGAACATGCTGGTCAGCGGCGCGATGCCCACATTGGCAAGGTCCACGCGCGGGAACAGGCGCGCATCGACGTCGAACACCGTGTCCTCGCCCGGCGCGATGACGAAGCGGTAGGCGCCGGCGACGCTGGGGCCATCGAGCAGCGCATCGACAGTGATGGTCTGCGCATCCGGCGCCGGGCGATGCAGCCAGAACGCGCGGAACACCGGGAACTCCTCCGGCCCCGGATCGCCGCTGCCCAGCGCCAGCCCGCGCGCCGACAGGCCATAGCCCAAGCCGCGCGCGACCGCGCGGAAATAGCTTGCGCCCAGGAACGCGGCGATCTCGTCCTGCACCCCGGGCCGGTTCATCGGCCCGTGCAGGCGAAAGCCGGCAAAGCCGATGTCGCCCAGCTGCGGCGCCTGGTTGGGGCTGTAGTCGAAATCGTTGCTCGCAAAGCGCAGGGCGCGCGCCTTGCCGCCGTCGACCACATGCACCTCGACCCGGTCGCGGAACAGGAAACCGCGATGGAAGAAACGCGCCTGGAAGCGGCCATCGTCGCCCGCCCACAGCGCACGCTCGGGCCGGAAGCGGAAATCGCGATACTGGTCGTAGCTGCTCTCCGCCAGCACGGCAGGCAGGTCGGTATCGGGCGGCGCATACGGACGCGAAGCCAATTGCCGCGCCAGCGCCACCACGGTGTCGTCGTCGAAGTCGAGCGCTACATCGCCGGCTGCCGCGGCCAGCACCGGCCACCAGCCACCGAGCAGCGGAAGCGCCATCGCGCCCGCTAGCACATCACGTCTTTTCACCAGCGCCAGCCGTATTCAGGATCGATCTGCGACTGTAGCGGCGCGTTTGTAAGCGCTGTGCGAAGCCCGCACCACGCTGGTGGGCCCACCAGGACTCGAACCTGGAACCAAAGGATTATGAGTCCTCTGCTCTGACCATTGAGCTATAGGCCCGCGGGCGGCAATCGTAGCAAGCAACAGCCGGAGTTTCGCGCAGCCTGCGCTGGATCGCGAACGGACGCGCCGCGGCAGCGGCCATCACACGCGGACATTGCCGCAGCTTTCGCCATTCCAGTCATTGCTTGGCGCAAAGAAAAACCCCCCACCGGGATCCGGCGGGGGGTTTTGGGTAAAGACCCTGGCGATGACCTACTCTCGCATGCTAGCTGCACACTACCATCGGCGCGTGTACGTTTCACTT
>JAFAFY010000011.1 GCA_023423235.1 Pseudomonadota bacterium | reverse complement strand
CCATCGCGTCGACCAGGTCGAGCTTGTGGTCCGCCAGCGCGGTCTTGCCCGCTTCCATCGGCCCGCCGGAGACGAACACCGTCGGCACGTTGAGCCGCAGCGCCGCCATCAGCATGCCGGGCGTGATCTTGTCGCAGTTGGAGATGCACACCAGCGCGTCGGCGCAGTGCGCGTTGACCATGTACTCGACCGCATCGGCGATCAGTTCGCGGCTGGGCAGCGAATACAGCATGCCGTCGTGGCCCATGGCGATGCCGTCGTCGACGGCGATGGTGTTGAACTCCTTGGCCACGCCGCCGACGCGCTCGATCTCGCGCGCCACCAGCTGGCCCATGTCCTTGAGGTGGACGTGGCCGGGCACGAACTGGGTGAACGAGTTGGCGATCGCGACGATCGGCTTGTGGAAATCGCCATCGGTCATGCCGGTGGCGCGCCACAGCGCGCGCGCGCCGGCCATGTTGCGGCCGGCGGTGGAGGTACGGGAGCGGTACTCGGGCATCGAAAGGGGTTCTGGTTATTGGCTGGCTGGAGGCTGGCGCGGCGCGATCAGTCGCGCAGTTCGCTGACCTGGCAGGTGGACTCGATGCGCGCCAGCACCGCGGCGGTGACCTCGCGGGTCGAACGCGCGGCGCCGCCGGCGGCAAGGTCGGCGGTGAACGCGCCGTCCTCCAGTGCGCCATCGACGGCCTGCTCGATGCACGCCGCCTCCTGCGACAGGCCCAGCGAGTAGCGCAGCAGCAGCGCGGCGCTGAGGATCGTGCCGATGGGGTTGGCGATGCCCTGGCCGGCGATGTCGGGTGCCGAGCCGTGGATCGGCTCGTACATGCCCACGCTGCCTTCGCCCAGCGAGGCCGACGGCAGCAGGCCGAGCGAGCCTGCCAGCATCGACGCCTCGTCGGTGAGGATGTCGCCGAACATGTTCTCGGTGACGATCACATCAAAGGCGCGCGGCTTGGACAGCAGGTGCATCGCCATCGAGTCGACCAGCTGGTGCTCCAGGGTGATGTCGGGGAACTCCTCGCGCGCGACGCGGCTGGCGACGTCGCGCCACAGCCGCGAGGTCTCCAGCACGTTGGCCTTGTCGACCGAGGTCACGTGGCCGCGGCGGCCGCGCGCCAGCAGGCAGGCGCGGCGCACCACGCGCTCGATCTCGGCGACCGAGTAGCGGCACAGGTCGCTGGCGCCGTCGGCGTCGCGGGTCTTGTCGCCGAAGTAGATGCCGCCGGTCAGCTCGCGCACCACCAGCATGTCGACCCCGGCCAGCAGGTGCGGCTTGATCGGCGAGGCGCCCATCGTCGCCGGGTGCGGGCGCAGCGGGCGCAGGTTGGCGTAGAGGCCCAGCGCCTTGCGGATCGCCAGCAGGCCCTGTTCGGGGCGCACGGTCGCATTGGGGTCGGACCACTTCGGCCCGCCCACCGCACCCAGCAGCACCGCGTCGGCGTCGCGCGCAGCGGCCAGGGTGGCATCGGGCAGTGGCTTGCCGGTGGCGTCGATCGCCGCGCCGCCGATCAACTGCTCGTGCAGCGCGAAGCGGTGGCCGTAGCGGTGTGCGATGGCCTGCAGGACCTCGACCGCGGCGGCGGTCACTTCCGGGCCGATGCCGTCGCCCGGCAGTACCACGATGTCAGCGTGCATGGATGCGGTCCTCGTTGGCGTGTTCGTAATTGCGGATGTCGGCGTCGCGCGCCAGCAGGTAGCCCATCTCGTCGACGCCCTCGAGCAGGCAGGTGCGGGCGAAGGCGTCGAGCGGGAAGGGGTGCGAATCGCCGCCCGGCGTGCGCAGTTCGCGCGTCGCGATGTCGATCTCCAGCACGTCGTCGGGCCGCGCCATCAGTGCCTGCACCGTGGCCTCCGGCAGCACGACGGGCAGCAGGCCGTTCTTGAGCGCGTTGCCCCGGAAGATGTCGGCGATCTCGCTGCTGACGATCGCACGCAGGCCGAGGTCGCGCAGCGCCCAGGGCGCGTGCTCGCGCGAGGAGCCGCAGCCGAAGTTGCGGCCGGCCAGCAGGATCGAGCGCCCGGCATTCTCCGGGCGGTTGAACGCGAACGCCGGGTTCGGACTGCCGTCGGCCAGCCAGCGCCAGTCGTTGAAGGCATGCCGGCCCAGGCCCTGGCGCTCGGTCGTGGACAGGAAGCGCGCCGGGATGATCTGGTCGGTGTCGATGTTGGTCTCGCGCAGCACGACGCTGGCGGAGACGACTTCAGTGTTCTGGGGCATGGAATTGGTCACGGTTTGGCGCGTATCAGCGCGGATCAAAGCGGTTTCGGTTTCCTGGCGCCCGTCTTTCCCGTCTTGGCGGGAATGACGGGTCGCGCGCTTTCAAGGGAACAACATGATCACGCCACCTCCCGGCGTGCGTCGAACAGCTCGCGCGGGTCGGCGACCACGCCATTGACCGCAGCCCAGGCGGCGGTGACCGGCGAGGCCAGCAGGGTGCGCGAGCCCGGCCCCTGGCGGCCTTCGAAATTGCGGTTGCTGGTGCTCACCGCCAGTTGCCCGGGGGCGACCAGGTCGCCGTTCATGGCGATGCACATCGAACAGCCCGGCTCGCGCCATTCGGCGCCGGCGGCGCGCACCACCGCGTCGATGCCCTCGGCCTCGGCGGCGCGCTTGACGATCTCCGAACCCGGCACCACCAGCATGCGCACGTTCGGCGACACCTTGCGCCCGCGCAGCACCGTGGCGACATCGCGCATGTCGCCGAGGCGGCCGTTGGTGCAGGAGCCGACGAACACCACGTCGACCGGGGTGCCGGCCAACACCGCGCCGGCATGCAGGTGCATGTAGTCCAGGCCCTTCTGCGCGGCGGCGTCGCCGGCAGCGGGGATCGGCACGTCGACGCCGATCGCGGTGCCGGGGTGCGTGCCCCAGGTCAGCGTCGGGCGGATGTCGGCGGCATCGATGTGGACCTCCACGTCGAAGCGCGCGCCGGCGTCGCTGCGCAGTTCGCGCCAGCGCGCGACGGCGGTGTCGAAATCCGCGCCCTTGGGGCCGCGCGGGGTGCGCGCGATCCAGTCGAAGGTGACCTCGTCTGGCGCCACCATGCCCGCGCGTGCGCCGGCCTCGATCGACATGTTGCACAGGGTCATGCGCTGCTCCATGTCCATCGCCGCAATGGTCGAGCCGCGGTACTCGATGACATGGCCGGTGCCGCCGTTGACGCCGATGATGCCGATCGCATGCAGGATCACGTCCTTGGCACCGACGCCGGGTGCCAGCTCGCCGTCGACGGTGATCGCCATGGTCCGGGCCTTGCGCTGCAGCAGGCACTGCGTGGCCAGCACGTTGCCGACCTCGCTGGTGCCGATGCCGAAGGCCAGCGCGCCGAATGCGCCGTGGGTCGAGGTGTGGCTGTCGCCGCAGACGATGGTCATGCCGGGCAGGGTGAAGCCCTGCTCGGGGGCGATGACATGGACGATGCCGCGCTGGTCGGAGGCCATGTCGAACAGTTCGATGCCGTGCTCGGCGCAGTTGCGCGCCAGCGTCTCCACCTGGGTGCGCGCGGCCTCGTTGGCATAGGGCAGGCGACCGTCGGCGTCGGCGGGCAGGGTCGGCGTGGAATGGTCCATCGTCGCCTTGGTGCGGTCCGGGCGGCGCGGTGCGATGCCGCGGCTGCGCAGCTCGGTGAAGGCCTGCGGCGAGGTGACCTCGTGGATCAGGTGCAGGTCGATGTACAGCACGGCGGGCGCGGCTTCGCTCTCGGGGGTCACGACGTGCGCGTCCCACAGTTTGTCGAACAGGGTGCGGGGCGTGGAAGCGGTCATTGCGTCTGGCTGGTCTTTGCTGGAGGGACTGGCGGACGGTGTCGGGGATCGGGATGCGGTCGTGGGCGCGGCTGCGGGGGTCATGCGGTGGCCGCGACCGGTTGCGGCGCACGCGTGCGCAGGATGCGGTTGGCGACGTCCAGCCATGCCAGCGCGCTGGCCTCGATGATGTCACGGCTGGTGCCGCTGCCTTCGTAGTCGCAGCTGTCGCCATCGGCAGTCTCGTGGCGGACGCCCAGGTTGGCCTCGCCGCGCGCGTCGCGACCGATGCCGACGCTATGCACCTGGTAGCTCTGCAGCGACAGTTCGACGCCGGTGGCCGCCGCCAGCGCGGCGAACAGCGCATCCACCGGGCCATCGCCCAGCGCGCTTTCGCTGACCTTGGCGCCGTCGGGCGCGGACAGCTCGATCTGCGCGCTGGCGCGCTGGCCGCGGTCGCTGACGGTCATCGACGCCAGGCGCCAGCCCTGGCCGTGCAGGTCGCCGTGCATCAGCGCCTCCAGGTCGTCGTCGTCGACCACGCGCTGCTGCTCGCACAGCGCCTTGAACGCGGCGAACACCTGGTCCAGCTGGGCGTCCTCCAGGGTGTAGCCCAGCGCGCGCAGGCGGTGGCCGACCGCGGCGCGGCCGCTGTGGCGGCCCAGCACCAGCTTGGAATCGGGCCAGCCGACATCGGCCGGGTTCATGATCTCGTAGGTGCCGCGGTGGCGCAGCATGC
>JAFAFY010000384.1 GCA_023423235.1 Pseudomonadota bacterium | reverse complement strand
CTTCGCTGCCGGGCCGCGCGCCGCGTTCGATGCGCCAGCTGCAGGCCTCCAGTGGCCTGCTGTTCGACGTGCTGCGCCGGCACGACCCGGACCACATGCTGCTGGCGCTGGCCGAGCGCGAGGTGTTCGCCGCGCAGCTCGAAGTCGTGCGCCTGCGCGAGACGCTTGAGGACTGCAGCGCCCGCACGCTGTCGCTGCATGCGCTGAAGACCTTCACCCCGATGTCGTTCCCGCTGTGGGCCGAGTCGCTGCGCGGACAGCTGAGCACCGAGGACTGGCGCACGCGGGTGCAACGCGCCGCGGCGCAGCTGGAGCGGCGCAACCGTGGCTGAGGGGGCGCTGGACATCGACGTCGCCGGCGAGTCCCTGCGCCTGCTGCCGGACCGCGCGCTGCTGTGGCCACGCGCGCGCACGCTGGTCATCGCCGACCTGCACCTGGGCAAGGCCCAGCACTTCCGCCGCGCCGGCATTGCCTTGCCGCGCGGCGGCACCGGCCACGATCTCGCGCGGCTGGACCGCCTGCTGGCCGACACCGGCGCGACCCGGCTGCTGGTGCTGGGCGATCTGCTGCATGCCGATGCGGGCGATGCGCCCTGGCGCGAGGCCTGGCAGACTTGGCGCGCGCGGCATGCCGGGCTCGCGGTCACGCTGGTCGGCGGCAATCACGACCGCGCCCTGCGCGCCAACCCCGCGCTGGCGCAGACGCTGGGCCTGCAGTTGCACGGCGCACTGCTGCGCGAGGCGCCGTTCGTGTTCGTCCACGACATCGACGATGCCGCGCCCGGTGCCGGCGACTACCGCCTCGGCGGCCACGTCCATCCGGTGGTGCGGCTGCCCGGACTGCCGCGGCTGCCGGCATTCGTGTTCGGCCCCGATGCCGGCCTGCTGCCGGCGTTCACCGCGTTCGCCGGTGGCCAGCCGGTCGAACGGCGCCCGGATGCGCGGCTGTATGCCTGCGCCCCGGACGCCGTGGTCGGCCTGCCCGCCATCTGAGGACACATCTGCGGCGATCGTCGCTGTCGCGGCAGCGGCAAGCTGCGGAACGTCTCCACCCGCCTGCGCGGCGATCGCCGTTCGATTGCACGCAGCCTTGCACCCGGGTTGCGACACGCGCGACGCGACGCGCAGCCCGTGTTCCGCCATCGGCTTGACGCCGCATGGCCCTGCGCTGGCATTATTGCCGGCCCATTGGACCGGAACCGTCCAGACCGGGCGACGCGGCGGCACCGCCGGCCCGGGCACGCTGATCTGGATAAAGGGAGTGCATCGCCGACATGCCCGAGTTCCTCGCCACCGCGCTGGGTTATCCCACGCTGGTCTACAGCGTGCTGCTGGGCGTCTGCGCGATCTACTGGCTGCTCGCCGCGCTGGGCCTGGTGGATCTGGAAGGTTTCGATCTCGAAATCGATCTCGACCTGTCCGATGGCGCCGATGCGCACGGCCTGGCCGGCGTGCTCTCGCGCCTGGGCCTGGACCGGCTGCCGACGATGCTGGTGCTGACGCTGCTGGTGTTCTTCGGCTGGTTCTTCACCTATTTCGTCCATCTGTTCCTGCTCACGCCGCTGTCGGGCTGGCTGCGCTGGCTGCTGGGCAGCGTCGCCGCGGTGCTGGCGCTGGTGCCGGCCGTGCTGCTGACCACCGCCGTGCTGCGGCCGCTGCGGCGCTGGCTGATGCGCCTGCAGCCGCCTGCCGACGAGAAATCCCTGCTCGGCCAGGTGGCGGTGGTGCGCACGCCTACGGTCTCGGCCAGCGCCGGCATGGCGGATCTCGACGACGGCGGCGCCGGGCTGGTGCTGCAGGTGCGCAGCGACGCCGCCGCGATCGGTCGCGGCGACCGCGTCGTCCTGGTCGAGTTCGACACCGCCGGCCATTGCTACCGGGTCGTCCCCGAAGCCGACTACCGTCACATCTGAACCCTACGATCCGCAGGACGCGGACCATCATCCCGAGGAGAAGCACCCGATGAGTGTCGCCACGCTCGCCCCGTTCCTGATCGGCCTTGCCATCATCGTGGTCGTGCTGCTTGGCGCGGCCGGCCTGTTCAAGGCCTTCTACAAGAAGGTCGACCAGGGCACCGCGCTGATCGTCAACGACATGAGCACGCAGCCGAAGGTGCGCTTCACCGGCGCGCTGATCATCCCGGTGCTCTACCGCGCCGAGCTGATGAAGATCAGCCTGATCACGCTGCAGATCGACCGTCGCGGCAAGGAGGGCCTGATCTGTCGCGACAACATGCGCGCCGACATCGCGGTGGCCTTCTACCTGCGCGTCAACGAGACCCAGGCCGACGTGCTGCGCGTGGCCAAGGCGCTGGGCGCCGACCGCGCCTCGGACAAGCACGCGGTCGACGAGCTGTTCAACGCCAAGTTCTCCGAGGCGCTCAAGACCGTCGGCAAGAAGTTCGACTTCACCGACCTGTTCGAGAAGCGCCAGGAGTTCCGCGACGAGATCATCGCGGTCATCGGCAACGACCTCAACGGCTATGTGCTGGAGGACGTGGCGATCGACTACCTCGAGCAGACGCCCAAGAGCGTGCTCGACCCGCACAACATCCTCGACGCCGAAGGCATCCGCAAGATCACCGAGCTGACCGCCTCGCAGAACGTGGTCACCAACGAGCTCGAGCAGAACGAGCGCCTGGCGATCACCAAGAAAAACGTCGAGACCCGCGAGGCGACGCTGTCGCTGGAACGCCAGCAGGCCGAGGCCGAGGCGCGCCAGCAGCGCGAGGTCGAGACCATCCGCGCGCGCGAGCAGGCCGAGACCTCGAAGGTGCAGGAGGAGCAGCGCCAGGTGGCCGAGAACGCCCGCATCGAGGCCCAGCAGCTGATCGACATCCGCGAGGAGAACCGCCTGCGCGAGGTCGAGGTCGCGGCGCAGAACCGCCAGCGCGCCGTCGCCATCGAGGCCGAGCGCGTGGAGCGCGCGCGCCAGCTGGAGCTGGTCACCACCGACCGCGAAGTGCAGCTGCAGGGCGTGGAGCGCGACAAGGTGGTCGAGCAGGGCAAGATGGATGTCGCCAACATCACCCGCGAGCGCATCTCCATCGACAAGACCGTGGCCCAGGAGGAGGAGCGCATCAAGGAGGTGCGCGAGGTCTCCGAGGCCGACCGCCTCAAGCAGGTGACGATCCTCGACGCCGAGGCCAAGGCCCAGGAAGCGCTGGTGCGCCAGGTCAAGGAAGCCGAGGCGCGCGAAACCGCCGCCAGGCACCGCGCGGTCGAGGTCACCACGCTGGCCCAGGCCGAGTTCGAGGCCGCCGGCAAGCAGGCGGAGGCCAAGAAGCTGCTGTCGGAGGGTGCGCGCGCGGAGAAGGCCGCGCCGGGCCTGGCCGATGCGCAGGTGCAGGAAGCCGCGGCCACGGCCTTCGAGAAGCAGGGCCTGGCCGAAGCCCGGGTGATCGAGGCCAAGGCGGATGCCAACCTGCGCCAGGGCACGGCCGAGGCCAAGGTACTGGCCGAGACCTTGGGCGCGCAGGCGCAGGGCGAGGAGCAGATGGGCCGGGCCAAGGCGACCGCGGTCGAGTCGATCGGCCTGGCCGAGGCCTCGGTGGTGGAGAAGAAGCTGCTGGCCGAGGCCGAGGGCCTGGTGAAGAAGTTCCAGGCGATCGATGCGCTCAGCGAGAACGCCCGCGCGCACGAAGAGTTCCGCATGGCGCTCGACACCGGCCTCA
>JAFAFY010000343.1 GCA_023423235.1 Pseudomonadota bacterium | reverse complement strand
GCATTGGCGAGCTGGGACCCGATGGCCGCGGTTCGGTCGCCCCCGCGGGGCTCGATGCCGCGACCGTGCCGCTGCGCCTGGCCACGCTCGCCAAGCCGCTGGGCCGCGCGGGCGCGGTGGTGGCGGGCGATGCCGACCTGGTCGATCACCTGGCCGAAACCGCGCGTCCCTACCTCTACACCACCGCCTTGCCGCCGGCGCAGGCTGCAGCCGCGCTGGCCGCGGTCAAGCTGGCGCGGCGCGAGCACTGGCGCCGCGAACGCCTGCAGGATCTGGTGCAGCGCTTCCGCGCGCGTGCCACCCGGCACGGCCTGCAGCTGCTGCCGTCCGAAACCCCGATCCAGCCGCTGCTGTGCGGCGACAACGCCCGCGCCATGGCCATGTCCGAAGCGCTGGAGCAGGCCGGCTACTGGGTCGCCGCGATCCGCCCGCCCACCGTGCCCGAAGGCCAGGCGCGGCTGCGCATCACCCTGAGCGCAGCGCATGCCGATGCCGAGGTCGACGCACTGGCCGATGCCATCGCCGCTGCGCGCGACCGCCTCGCACCGCGCAGCGCAGACGCGGCCCAGGCATGACCGCCGACACCCACGACAACCGCCGCGCATTGCTGGCGGTGGGCATCGCACTGGCGTCGGCGCTGTTCTTCACCATGACCTATGTGCTCAACCGCGCCAGCGCCAGCGGCGGCGGCCACTGGGCGTGGACGGCATCGCTGCGCTACTTCATCACCCTGCCGCTGCTGTTGCCGCTGATGCCGTGGCAGGGCGGCATCGCGCCGGTGTGGCGCGCGATCGTCGCCCATCCATGGGCCTGGCTGCGCTGCAGTGCGATCGGCTTCCTGCTGTTCTACTGCATGCTCAGCTACGCCGCGTCCAGCGGACCGTCTTGGCTGATTGCCGGCAGTTTCCAGTTCACCGTGATCGCCGGCATGCTGTGCGCGCCGCTGCTGTACCGCGATGCGCGGCGGCGGGTGCCGCCGGCGGCACTGGCGGTGGCGGTGCTGATCCTGGTCGGCGTGCTGCTGATGCAGTTCGGCCATGGCGGCCCGGGGCTCGACCGCGCCGGCTGGATCGCACTGGCCTGCGTGCTGACCGCGGCGGTCGCCTATCCGCTCGGCAATCGCCTGTTGTTGCTGCACCTGGAGCGCACCGGCGAGGCGCTCAATGCCACCCAGCGCGTGTTCGGCCTCACCCTCGCCAGCCAGCCGCTGTGGCTGCTGGTGGCCGCGTTCGCCTGGCATCAGGCGGGCGCACCGTCGCTGCCGCAGGTCTGGCTGGCGGCGGGCGTTGCGCTGCTGTCGGGCGTGGTCGCGACGATCCTGTTCTTCCAGGCCACGGGCATGGTCCGCAACAACCCGGTGGCACTTGGCGCGGCCGAGGCAATGCAGGCTGCGGAACTGCTGTTCGCGGTGCTGCTGGGCGTGCTGTTCCTGCACGAGGCCTGGCCGCGCGGCTGGGCGCTGGTGGGCGGCGTGGTCATCAGCCTGGGCATCGTCGCGTTCGCGGTCGTCGTCGCGCGGCCGGCCGCCGGCAGCCTGCGCCGCACCCGCGCGCTGCGCACGGACAAGGGCGCATGAGCACGCGCGCGCTGGCCGATGCGCACGGCCTGCATGTCGAGGTCGCCGGCAGCGGGCCGCCGCTGGTGCTGCTGCACGGCTGGGCGATGCACGGCGGCGTGTTCGCGCCGCTGCGTGAGCGCCTCGCGGCCAGCCGCACGCTGTATCTGGTCGACCTGCCCGGGCATGGCCACAGCCGCGACAGCCGCTTGCCGCTAGCGCTCGCGCCGGTGGTCGAGGTGCTGGCCGATACGCTGCCGCGCGCGCCTTGGCTGGGCTGGTCGCTGGGCGGCTTGTTCGCGCTGCACGCAGCCGTCCACAGGCCGGATGCGGTCGACGCGCTGGTGATGCTGTGCGCCAGCCCGCGCTTCGTGAAGGGCCTGGATTGGAACTTCGGCATGTCGCCGGAGATCTTCCGCGATTTCGCCACCGGCCTGCGCAGCGACTATCGCGGCACGCTCGACCGTTTCATCGCGCTTGAAGCCTTCGGTTCGGACGATGCGCGCGGCGAGCTGCGCACGCTGCGCCATGACGTGTTCGCGCGCGGCGAACCGGCCGCGCACGTGCTGGCCGATGGCTTGGGCCTGCTGGAAACCAGCGACCTGCGCGAATCGCTGCCGGGG
The DNA here is from genome assembly GCA_023423235.1 of Pseudomonadota bacterium. Classification (GTDB taxonomy): domain Bacteria; phylum Pseudomonadota; class Gammaproteobacteria; order Xanthomonadales; family Xanthomonadaceae; genus Luteimonas. Next base: position 1,335 of record JAFAFY010000343.1, on the reverse strand, counting down.
CTGCGGGTGCCCAGTCTGTGGCTGTCGGGGCGTCGCGACCGCCTGGTCGACCCGCGCGCGATGCGCGCCGCCGCCGCGCTTGCGCCGCAGGCGACGGCGGTGACCATCGAACACGCCGGCCATGCCCCGTTCCTGACCCACGCCGATGCGGTGGCCGCGCAGTTGCAGGCCTTTGCCGCAGGAGACGCGCGGTGAGCAGCGGCCTGTCCGCAATCACACCGTCTGTCGTGACACCGCCGTCCCCGCGCTGGCGGGGACACAGCGATATGCGTTCCGCCTGCGACGAATGCATCGGACTCCCGGCCGCGCGGGAGCGGCTGCGCGGGACGATCCGGCGGCAGTCGTATCCACGTTGCAGCGCGCGCCTCCGCTCCGCGTCGCCAGGCCGGCGCGCGCGACGACGCAGGCGTGATTGCACGATGCCCTGCCACGCTGCGTTCCCGCCGATATTTTTCTTCCCCCTGCTCGCACCCCGATGACCATGATCTTCGATCCCACCCAGGTCCGCCGCGCGTTCTCGCGTGCATCGGCCAGCTACAGCGGCGCTGCGGCCCTGCAACGCGGGGTCGAGGCGCGGCTGCTGGAATCGCTGGACTACCTCGACGACCGCGTGCCCGGCGTCGTGCTCGACGTCGGCAGCGGGCCGGCGCATGCGGCGCTGGCGATGCGCGCGCGCTGGCCCAAGGCGCGCATCATTGCCGTCGACCTGGCGCTGCCGATGCTGCAGCAGGTGCCGGTGCGCAGCGGCTGGCGCGACCGCCTCGGCCTGCAGCGCGCCATCGACCGGGTCTGCGCCGACCTGCGCCGGCTGCCGCTGGCCGACGACAGCGTCGACGTGCTGTTCTCCAACCTGTGCCTGCAATGGGTGGAGGACCTGCCGGCCGCGTTCGCCGGTTTCCGCCGCGTGCTGCGGCCCGGCGGGCTGCTACTGTGCTCGACCTTCGGCCCGCAGACCCTGGTCGAACTGCGCGAGGCCTTCGGCCAGGCCGACGATGCGCCGCACGTCAGCCCGTTTCCCTCGATCGCCGATTTCGGCGACGCGCTGATGCGCGCCGGCTTCCGCGACCCGGTGCTCGACCGCGAGGTCGAGGTCCAGCACCACCCCGACATGGCCACGCTGATGCGTGAGCTGCGCGCGATCGGTGCCACCAATGCACTGCAAGGCCGGCGTCGCGCGCTGACCGGCCGCGCCCGCTTCGCCGCCGCCGCTGCGCACTACGACCAGTTGCGCGGTGCCGACGGCCAATTGCCGGCAAGCTGGGAGACGATCACCGCGATGGCCTGGTCGCCCGAACACGGCGCACCGATCCGCGACAGCGACGGCGAACTGGCGCG
>JAFAFY010000363.1 GCA_023423235.1 Pseudomonadota bacterium | reverse complement strand
CCTTCTTTTCGCCGGCCGCGACTTCCGCCGCCAGCTTGCCCTCGTGCGTGGCCTTGTGCGCCAGCATCGGCTGGCCGACCAGGTCGCCGATGGCGAAGATGTGCGGCACGTTGGTGCGCATCTGCGCATCGACCTGGATGAAGCCGCGCTCGCCCACGCGCACGCCGGCGTTGCCCGCGCCGATCTTCGCGCCGTTGGGCGTGCGGCCGACGGCGACCAGCACGCGATCGTAGCGCTTGGTGTCAGGAATGCTCTCGCCGTCGAATGCGACCGCGATACCGGCTTTCTCCGGCTTGGCCTCGACCACCTTGGTCTTGAGGTGCACCGACACGCCCTGCTTCTTCAGGCGGTCGGCCAACGGCTTGACCAGGTCCTTGTCGGCGCCGGGCATCAGCTGGTCGGCCAGTTCGACCACGGTCACCTGGGATCCGAGCGCGTGATACACCGTCGCCATCTCCAGGCCGATGATGCCGCCGCCGACCACCAGCAGCTGCTTCGGCACTTCGGCCAGTTCCAGCGCATCGGTCGAGTCCATCACCCGCGGGTCGTCCCACGGGAAACCCGGCAGTTTCAGCGCCTGCGAGCCGGCGGCGATGATGCACTGCTCGAAACGCACCAGCGTGGCCTTGCCGTCGTCGCCCACCACTTCGATCTCGTTGGGCGAGAGGAACGTGCCGGTGCCGGTGACCACGCGCACCTTGCGCTGCTTGGCCATGCCGGCCAGGCCCTTGGTCAGCTGGCCGACCACCTTGTCCTTGTAGGCGCGCAGCTTGTCGAGGCTGATCGTGGGCGCACCGAAATCGACGCCGTAATCGCTGGCATGCTGCGCCTGGTCGATGACCTCGGCCGCGTGCAGCAGCGCCTTGGACGGAATGCAGCCGACATTGAGGCAGACGCCGCCGAGGCTGGCGTAGCGCTCGATCAGGACGGTATCCAGGCCCAGGTCCGCGGCGCGGAAGGCCGCGGTGTAGCCGCCGGGGCCGGAACCGAGCACGACGATGCGGCATTCGACATCGGCCTTGCGGCCCGAAGCGGGCGCAGCCTTGACCGGCTCGGGCTCGGCCGGCGCGCGATGCGAACGCGGCACCGGCGGATTGGACCCGGGCGCTCCGCTTTTGCTCCCTCCCCCGCTTGCGGGGGAGGACTGGGGTGGGGGCGCGCTGTCGCCCCTGCCCTGGCCCGATGCGCTGCGCGCATCGACCTCTCCCGCAGGCGGGAGAGGTGCCCCGGTCGCGACATCGCCGGCTTCGGCGGTCTCGATCACCGCGACCACGCCGCCTTCCGACAGCGTGTCGCCGACCTTGACCTTCAACTCCCTGATGACGCCCGCTGCCGAGGCCGGCACTTCCATCGTCGCCTTGTCCGATTCCAGCGTGACCAGGCCCTGGTCCTTGGCGACCGTATCGCCGACCGCGACCAGCACCTCGATCACCGGCACGTCGTCGTAGCCGCCGATGTCGGGGACTTTCAGTTCGAGGGTCTTGGCCATCACGGATTCTCCGGGGGTTGCGTCGGATCGGACGCCGCCACGCGCGACGCCGGGCGCCGGGCCCAGGTCAGCGAATACAGGTCGTGGCGGCGATCATTGAGGTTCTGCACCGTGCCGTCGTTGCGGGCCACGGTGAGGTCGTTGAGGCGCAGGTCGGCGAAGGCCACCTGCTCGACATTGGGCGTGGTGTCGGCGGCGATGCCGTCGCGCGCGAACGGGAAATCGCAGGGGGTCAGGATGCAGCTCTGCGCGTACTGGATGTCGAAGTTGTTGACGCCGGGCAGGTTGCCGACGTTGCCCGACAGCACCACGTAGCACTGGTTCTCCACCGCGCGCGCCTGCGAGCAGTAGCGCACGCGCAGGTAGCCCTCGCGGGTGTCGGTGCAGAACGGCACGAACAGGATCATCGCGCCCTGGTCGACGAGGTGCCGGCCGAGTTCGGGGAACTCGCTGTCGTAACAGATCATGACCCCGATCGGCCCGCAGTCGGTCATGATCGCCTGCGCGCTTTCGCCGCCGCCGATGCCCCACCAGGTGCGCTCGTTGGGCGTGGGATGCAATTTGTCCCGCGTATGCAGCGCGCCGTCGCGCAACGCGACGTAGCAGATGTTGCGCACGCGCGGATCGTTGTCGTCACCGGTGCGCGTGGGGTGCGAGCCGCCGATGATGTTGATGTTGTGGCGCACCGCCAGCTCGCTGAGCAGGGTGGCGAAGCGTTCGGTGTAGCCGGTCAGGGCCAGCATGGAGTCTTGCGGCGACAGCGGCCGGTTCTCCACCGACAGCAGCTGCAGGGTGAACAGTTCCGGGAACACCACGAAATCGGCGCGGTAGTCGGCGGCGATGTCGACGAAGTACTCGACCTGGGTGGCGAATTCGTCGAACGAGGCCACCCGCCGCTGCTGGTACTGCACCGTGGCCACGCGCACCGAATCGGGCAGCGGGCGCCGGGTGCCGCGGGTGCTGGCCGCAGGGTCGATGCGCGGATTGCGCCAGACCAGGTGCGCGGCATAGCCGCCCGATTCGCGGTCGGCGGGCTGGTAGCCGGGCAGCACCCCGAGCAGTTCGAAGCCGTTGCGCAGCTGGAAACTCAGCGCGCGGTCGCGGATGCGGCCGGCGCGCACGTCCTCGACATAGGCGCGCACGTCGCCGCCGTAGCGTTTGGCGCGCCGCGCGAAGCCCGGCAGGCGGCCGCCGAACACGATGCCCTTCAGGCCTAGCTCCTGGCACAGCCGCTTGCGCAGTTCGTACAGGCGCCGGCCGATGCGCAGGCCGCGATAGCCCGGGTCGACGCAGACCTCCATGCCGTAGAGCCAGTCTCCGGTCGACAGGTGCCGCGAGGCGTAGCCGCCGCCGGCAATCTGCAGCCAGCTGTGCGGCGCCATCGCGGTGGCCTCGTCGATCCGGAACGTCGCGCAGTAGCCGACGGTGCGGTCCTCGTAGACCGCCACGAACATGCCCTGCGGGAACTGCGCGATCTGCCCGGTCAGCATCTCGGCGGTATAGCCGTTGTCCTGGCCGTATACGCGTTCCGACAGCGCGACGATGGCCGGAATGTCGGCCACCTGCGCCGGGCGCACCGTCAGGCGCGCCTGTTCGCGCGTGGGGGTCTCGCCCATGCCCGCCGCGCCGCGGACTACAGCAGCACCCGGCGCATGTCGCCGAGCAACTGCGCGAGCGTCGCGGTGAAGCGCGCGGCGGCGGCGCCGTCGATGACGCGGTGGTCGTAGGACAGCGACAGCGGCAGGATCAGGCGCGGCTGGAACGCCTTGCCATCCCACACCGGCTTGATCGCCGACTTCGACACGCCGAGGATCGCGACTTCCGGTGCATTGACGATCGGGGTGAAGCTGGTGCCGCCGATGCCGCCCAGCGAGCTGATCGAGAAACAGCCGCCCTGCATGTCGGCCGGGCCGAGCTTGCCCTCGCGCGCCTTCTTCGCCAGCGCCGACATCTCCTGGGAGATTTCCAGCACGCCCTTCTTGTCGGCGTCGCGGATCACCGGCACGACCAGGCCGTTCGGGGTATCGGCGGCAAAGCCGATGTGGAAGTACTTCTTCAGCGTCAGCGTCTCGCCGGCGGCGTCGAGCGAGCTGTTGAAGCGCGGATACTGCTTGAGCACCGCGACCGAGGCCTTGATCAGGAAGGCGAGCATGGTCAGCTTGACGCCGCCGCCCTTGTCGGCACCGCGCTCGTTTTCCTTGTTGAGCTGCACGCGCAGCGCTTCGAGGTCGGTGATGTCGGCATCGTCGTGCTGGGTGACGTGCGGGATCATCGCCCAGTTGCGGGCGAGGTTCGCCGCCGAGATCTTCTGGATGCGGCCCAGCGCCTGGGTCTCGATCTCGCCGAACTTGGCGAAGTCGACCTTCGGCCACGGCAGCAGGTTCAGGCCGCCACCGGCCGCCACCGGCACGCCTGCAGCGGCGGCCTTGGCGCCACCACCGGCCAGCACGCCCTTGACGAAGGACTGCACGTCCTCGCGCACGATGCGCCCGGCGCGGGCGCTGCCCTTGACCTGGGCCAGGTCCACGCCGAGTTCGCGCGCGAACAGGCGCACCGCGGGGCTGGCGTAGGGCACCTTGTCGGGCAGGATGGCGTCGGCATCGAAGCGCACCGGCGGCTGGCCGCTGCCGGCCGCGTTGCCGCCGTTGGCCTGGTTGTCGATCGAGGCCTGGGCGATGTTGTCGGCGGCCCTGGGGACTTCCACCGGCTCGACCTGGGTGCCGGTTTCCGATGCCGGCCGCTCGTTGCCGGAGGCTTCAGGCTCGGCGCGCGGCGGCTGCGCATCGGCCGCGGCACCCTCGCCCTCGATCAGCGCGACCACGCTGCCTTCCGACAGGGTGTCGCCAACCTTGACCTTGAGTGCCTTGACCACGCCCGCGACCGACGACGGCACTTCCATCGTCGCCTTGTCCGATTCCAGCGTGACCAGGCCCTGGTCCTTCTCGACCCGGTCGCCGACCGCGACCAGCACTTCGATCACCGGCACGTCGTCGTAGCCGCCGATGTCGGGCACCCGTGCCTCCTGCACGCCGCCGGCCTGGGGCTTCGCCGGGGCATCGGCCTTGGCTGGCGCCTTGGGCGCCTCGTCGCGCGCAGTCCGGCTCGCGGCGGCGGACGGGGCGGGTGCTGTACCGCCTTTCTCCTGCGCCTCGCCCCCACCCGACGCGCTGCGCGCGTCGACCTTCCCCGCTTGCGGGGGAGGTGCATCGGCCGCGGCATCCTGGGTCTCGATGATCGCGACGACGCCGCCTTCCGACAGCGTATCGCCGACCTTGACCTTCAGTGCCTTCACCACGCCGGCCACCGACGAGGGCACTTCCATCGTCGCCTTGTCCGATTCCAGCGTGACCAGGCCCTGGTCGACCGCGACGGTGTCGCCGACCGCAACCAGCACCTCGATCACCGGGACATCGTCATACCCGCCAATGTCGGGAACGCGCGCTTCTTTCAGGTCGGCCATGCGGCCCTCCGGGCATGTCGGGACCGGCTATTGTGGCCTCGCACCCGCGTGGCGCCAACTGTTGCTGCCGCCAGCGGCTGCCGATGCGCCCGCCGCACGCCTGAACACGTGGCCCGTGACCGCACCCGGACCTCCCTCCGGCAAGCCCCGGCGAAGGCGCAGGGCGCATGCCATGCGCCGCCGTTTGCGGACCGTACAGGCAACACGGCCGCGCCGCGCCAGGCCAGAACCGCGCCGGATCGCGCCTTGCCCTGAACAGGCCGGGCAGGTTCCCGAAGATGCGGTGAAGAGTTCGATTGCCTTCAGAAACCGCAAATCGTCGATTCAGTCGGCGCTCGCCAGCATGGCCCCGCCTTCCCGCAGAGGAAGGTCGCATCACCGCCACGGCGGGATGCGACAAGCACGGTCCGACGACGCACCAGCGCGTCCCAGGGCCGACGGTATCCAAACGAGGAGATGTCCCCATGTTGATGAAGTCGAACAAGCGCACGTCGAACAAGCGCGCACTCGCCCTGGCCACCCTGGCGTCGCTGGCGCTGTCGTCGGCCGCCTTCGCCCAGGACGGCGGCAGCGACACCGCGTCGGGCAAGCGGGTGTCGGTGGTGGGCGGCGCCACGCTGCTGCAGCCGACCAAGCACAGCGCCAACGACGGCATCGAGGTCGATGGCGGCCCGGCGCCGACCGCGTCGGTGTCCTACCACTTCACCGACAACATCAGCGCCGAGCTGTGGGGCGCGCTGGACAAGTTCGACCACCGCGTGCGCAACGACGCCGGCAAGGTCGGCACCGTCGAGCAGCAGCCCATCGCGCTCAGCGGCCAGTACCACTTCGGCCAGGCCGACAACACCTTCCGCCCGTTCGTGGGCCTGGGCTACCACCAGTCCAACATCAGCGGCGAAGACCTCAATCCCGGCGGCAACCATGTCGGTCTGACCACGCCCAAGGGCGCGATCGGCACCGTGGGCGTGGACATGAACATCACCCCGACCTGGTTCGCCCGTGCCGACGCGCGCTACCTGCGCAGCCGCGCGGACGTCACCGAGGCCGGCGCCAACACCGGGCAGCAGCTCAAGCTCGACCCGTGGACCGTGGGCGTAGGAATCGGCGCACGTTTCTGACCTCTCTCTCCCAGAGTCGTGCCCAGGGAAGGACCCGCTTCGGCGGGTTCTTCTTTTTGTGTGCCGGAAGCATGCGCGGTGGAATCAGTCGCCAACCAGACGCAGCCCGAAGGTCAGCCAGCCGCCCTCGACGTACTGCAGGTTGCCGCCGACGTTCAGGCTGACGGTCATCGGGCTGGCGAAGAAGGCGTCGGCCTGCGCTGCGGTCAGGCCGTAGCTGCCGGTCAGCAGCCGCCGGGAGACGCCGGCGATGCACACCGAGGAGTCGCGCTCGTGGCGGACGATCCGGGTATCGGCGGGCAGCGGCATCTCCAGGCTCTCGGTTGCCGTGAGTCCCACTGTCACCCGGCCAGCCAGCGGCGCCCCGGTATTGGGGTCCAGCAGTTCGGGTGCCGACAGCACCGGGTTTTCGATGGTCAGCGTCGGCCGCACCGACAGCCGGCCGACCACCGCCGCACCGCCGGCAGGGGTTGGATTGGCGTAGTGCGCACGCAGGTACGGCGACAGCCACGGGCACAGCAGCGAGTGGGCGGCATTCGCCGGCAACCGGATGCGCACGATCGCATCGTGCTGGAAGGTGCTCACCTGGGGCGCGGGCAACGCCACCACGCAGCGGGTGGCCTGGGTGTTGCCGGGTGTGGTCAGACTGGGATCGCAGACCGGGTCCAGTACGACATCGGCCTGCATGACGCCCAGCCAGCGCAGGTTGCGGCCGAACGAGGCGGCATCGCCGACATCCTCGACCCGGGGCGGACGGCGCCGCTGGGCCTCGGCATCGGCGGCGCGGGCGCTTTCGGCAGGGGAGGCGGGCGCCGGCGCCGCAAGGACCGGGCCGGCCGCGAGGGCACCCGCAAGGGCGCAGCACAACAGAACAGGGAAACGCATCGGAATACTCCAGGGCAAGGTCCGCGGAGCACGGACTGTTCCCCTGGAACGTAAAAACACGCGCGGACCCGCCACGCGCCATGCCGATGCCCGCAGACAGGCGGTGGCAGGGCGACTGCGGCAGGCCATGACGCAGGACCTGCACGCGCCGCCCCTCAGCGCAGCCAGCGCCCCAGCCGCCGCTGCAGCAGCCAGGCGTAGGCGACGTGGTAGCCCAGCACCAGACCGGCCACGGCGAACAGGCTGGCCTGGTCGCCCAGCAGCCCCCATTGCGCCAGCGCCTCGTGCTGGCCGGACATGCGCTGCAGCAGTTGCCAGATCGCCACGCCGATGCGCGCGACCACCACCAGGGTCAATCCCAGTACCAGCCAGCGGTTGGGCGTGTACCAGACGTTGCCGGGCTGGTGTTCGACCCGGGTCAGCGCCCAGCCCAGCGCGCCGAGCAGCAGGCCGGCCAGCAGACCGGTCGCGGCGTAGGTCCAGGCGTGGTCGACCAGCAGGTTGGTCACCGCCATCGCGCCGAGGAACAGCAGCGCCGAAGCCGGAAGCAACACCGCATTGAGCCGGGTCAGCCAACGCAGCGGGCGCCGCCGCGAGGTGCCGACGCGGTAGCGGTTCCACAGCGCCAGTGGCCACAGCAGCACGGCGGCGCCCAGCAGGATCAACAGGACCAGAAGCAGCAGCAGGATCGGCATGGCGGCAGCATGCCGGGTGTGGCGTGCAGATGGCGAGCATGCGCGGCAGACGTGGCGAACGTGCGCCGCAGGCCGGGCGGCTTCGACACCTCGCGTCTTCCCGCCAGCCCGCGAAAGCCGCGCCGATGGCCGGACCGGAGCCTGCCTAGGGCGGCGGTGTGCGGTCCAGGCGCTTGGCCTCGCCGTCGACCGGCGCGCCGGCATCGGCCAGGGTGCGCTCGCGGCGGAACATGTACAGCCCGCTGGCGACGATGATCCCCGCGCCCAGCCAGGTCATGCCGTCGGGCAGCACCTGCCAGACCACGAGATCCAGCAGCACCACCCACACCAGCGCGGTGTACTCCAGCGGCGCGACCTGGCTGGCCTCGCCCAGGCGGAAGGCATGCGTCAGCCCGACCTGCCCCAGCGCGCCAGTCACGCCGATCAGCGCCAGCACCCACCCGTGCCCAGGCTGCAGCGGCTGCCACTGCGGCCAGGCCAGCGCACCGGCGAAGAGCGCCATCAGCACCAGGAACCAGAACACCAGCGCCTCGGGACTGTCGCGCTGCGCCAGCTTGCGCACGGTGATCGAGGCCACCGCGTAGCACAACGCGCCGCCGACCACGGCCAAGCCGGCCAGGGTCGCCACGCCCTCGCCGCTCGGACGCAGCACCACCAGCACCCCGACCACGCCCAGCGCGATCGCGGTCCAGCGCCGCGGGCCGACCTTCTCGCCCAGCAGCGGCACCGCCAGCGCGGTGACCAGCAGCGGCGAGACGAACACGATGGCGTAGGCGGTCGACAGCGGCATCCGCGCCAGGCCGTAGACGAAGCCGGCGATCATGCCCACGCCCAGCGCGCCGCGCAGCAGGTGCAGCGGCCAGTGCACCCGCAGCAGCGTGCCGGCGCGGCCACGCAGCGCGACCCAGCCCAGGATCAGCGGCAGCGTCGCCAGGCTGCGGAAGGTCGCCACCTGGAACGCCGAATAGTCCTCGGCGATCCACTTCATGCCCGCATCCATGCCCGCGAAGGCCAGCACCGCGAACAGCATCCACAGCGCCGCGGCGCGGGCGTCGTTGCGGGGCGCGTCGGCGGGTGGCCGTGCGGTTGCAGACTCGGCGGATCGGGGGGCGGCGCGGCGGGACATGCTCTATCAAGCTCTGGCTTCATCAAGCGCTGGCGGTATCAGGCCCTGGCGGTGTCAGGTTCGCCGGTGTCGGGCCTGGCGATTCAGGGCTCGACGGCGGAAGGCGCGACGGACGGGGCGCGCATCCTCGCATGGATACGCGCCCCGGGGCATCCGCGGCGCTGGCGACCGTGCTACAGGCTGGCGATATCGATGACGAAGCGGTAGTGCACGTCGCCCTTGAGCATGCGTTCGTAGGCGGTGTTGATGTCGGCAATGTCGATCAGCTCGATGTCCGCGGCGATGCCGTGCTCGGCGCAGAAATCGAGCATCTCCTGGGTCTCGCGGATGCCGCCGATCAGCGAGCCGGTCAGGCGCCGGCGCTGCATGATCAGCGCCGCGGCGGCCACCGGTGCCGGGGTTTCCGGAATGCCCAGCAGGATCATGGTGCCGTCGGTCCTGAGCAGCGACAGGTAGGCGTTGTAGTCGTGCTCGGCGGACACGCTGTCGACGATGAAATCGAAGGATTTCGCCAGGGTCTTGAACGTGGCCTTGTCGCGGGTCGCGGCGAAGGCGTGGGCGCCCAGCGCCAGGGCGTCGTCGCGCTTGGATTCCGAGGTGCTGAGCACGGTCACGCGCGCGCCCATCGCCGCGGCCAGCTTGACCGCCATGTGGCCCAGACCGCCCAGGCCGACCACCGCGACCTCGTCACCGGCCTTGACCCCGAAATGGCGCAGCGGCGAGTAGGTGGTGATGCCGGCGCACAGCAGCGGCGCGGCGGCGTCGAGCGGCAGCGATTCGGGAATGCGCAGCACGTAGTCCTGGTCGACGGTGATCCGGGTCGAATAGCCGCCATAGGTCGGCCCGCTGCCGTCGCGCGCCATCGCGTTGTAGGTGCCGGTCATGCCCTGCTCGCAGAACTGTTCCTCGCCGGCCTCGCACTGCGCGCAGTGGCGGCAGGAATCCACGAAGCAGCCGACCCCGACCGCGTCCCCGGGCTTGAACTTCGTCACCGCGCTGCCGGTTTCGGCGATGCGGCCGACGATCTCGTGCCCGGGCACCATCGGGAAGACCGAGCCGCCCCATTCGTCGCGCACCTGGTGCAGGTCGGAATGGCAGACGCCGCAGTAGAGGATGTCGATCAGCACCTCGGCCGGGCCCGGCGGGCGGCGCTCGATGGTGGTCGGCGCCAGCGGCGAGGTGGCATCGGCGGCGGCGTAGGCGGGCGTGGTGAGCATGCGGAAGGCTCCGGGGGACGGACGGACAGTCTGGACCATGGCCCCGGGAAGCGCAGCGCCGGCCGCTGGAACAGTCCGTGACCCGCGGCTGCGGTACCCTGCGCGCCTCAACGCAGCAATGCAGGAAATCCGCCATGCCGTCCTTCGACATCGTTTCCGAAGTCGACACCCACGAACTCACCAATGCCGTCGACCAGGCCAACCGCGAGCTGACCACCCGCTTCGACTTCAAGGGCGTGGACGCGAAGTTCGAACGCGAGGAGTCGGTGATCACCCAGTCCGCGCCCAGCGAGTTCCAGTTGCAGCAGATGACCGAGATCCTGCGCCAGCGCCTGGCGGCGCGGAAGATCGACATCCGCTGCCTGGAGTTCGGCGACATCGACACCAACCTGGCCGGCGCGCGGCAGAAGGTCACCGTCAAGCAGGGCATCGAGCGCGAACTGGCGAAGAAGATCCAGACCGCACTCAAGGGCGCCAAGCTCAAGGTCGACAGCCAGATCAACGGCGACAAGCTGCGCGTGACCGGCAAGAAGCGCGACGACCTGCAGGCCGCCATCGCCGTGCTGCGCGCGGGCGAGTTCGAACTGCCGCTGCAGTTCGACAACTTCCGCGACTGATCCGGCACATGCACGGCGACGACGACGCGACGGCCGAGCCACTGGCCGCCACCCGGCGTTGGCTGGAACGCGCGGTGATCGGACTGAACCTGTGCCCGTTCGCCAAGGCGGTATACGTCAAGGACCAGGTGCGGTTCGTGCTGAGCGATGCGACCACGCCCGAGGCGCTGCTGCAGCTGCTGGGCGAGGAACTCGCGCACCTGCACGAGGTCGCGGCCGAGTCGGTGGACACCACGCTGATCGTGCACCCGCAGGTGCTGACCGACTTCCTCGACTACAACGATTTCCTCGACGATGCCGACGCGCTGGTCGAGGCACTGGGGCTGGAGGGCGAGTTGCAGGTCGCCAGTTTCCACCCCGACTACCAGTTCGCCGGCACCTTGCCGGACGATGTCGGCAACTGCACCAACCGCGCGCCCTACCCCACGCTGCACCTGCTGCGCGAGGACAGCATCAGCCGTGCGGTGGCGATCTTTCCCGACCCGGATGCGATCGTCGAGCGCAACATCGCGACCCTGGAGACGCTGGGGCGCGACGGCTGGGACGCGCTACTGCGGCCCTAGGCAACGCCGGGGCAGACGTTTTTTTGTCGGTGATCCCTGCGAAAGGGGGATCTGATCGGCACGAACATTCAGCAACACGGCATCGCCCTCTTCGCCGCAGGCGCGAGGGGGTTGGGCTGCGGGCGCAGCGCCTCCATCCGCCCTTCGGGCACCTTCCCGCACGGGGGATTGGGAACCAGGAGATCGCGCCAATCAGGACGTGGAATCACGCGCCTGTTCGGGGGCGGGAACCGCCACCGGGCAGTGGCCCACTCAGCCGCGCTCGATCACCCGG
>JAFAFY010000349.1 GCA_023423235.1 Pseudomonadota bacterium | reverse complement strand
CCGGTACGTACTCGAAGGCTTCGGGCCGGCCCAGCAGCAGCGCCAGGTCCAGGGTCAGGGTGCCGTCGGGCGCCAGCGAGCCCCACTGCGAGGACATCACCTTGAGCCGGATGCGCGAGGGCGGGCGCGGCAGCCCCGGCAGGTAGCCCGGCAGCCAGCGACCGATGTCGCTGCGCGCCTGGGCCTCGTAGAAATCGCGCAGCGCGCGCTGCAGCGCCGCGGGGCCGGCATGTTCTGGAGCGTGGAACTCCAGCCCGTCTTCGTCCAGGCGGACATGGCTGAAGCGGCCGGGTTGCCAGCGCACCGGCAACAGCGCGCCGCGCAATGGCAGTGCGGTGGTGGCATCGCGGCGCAGCGGCGGCGCCTCGCCCTGCGCGGCCAGCTGCGCGGCCAGCCAGTCGCGGTGCTGCTGCAGGAAGCGGTCGCCGGCGACCAGGCTGGCGCGCAGCGGCAGGGTCAGGCGCGCGCCACGTTCGCTGACGCTCAGGCGGATGCGGCGCGCACGCGGATCGCGCACCCGCAGCACCTCGATACCGCGGCCGTCGTCGAGCTGCAGCGACAGCGTGTCGCGTTGCGTCGCGGCGGGTTTGGAGGCGGGCGACAGCAGACGCGACAGGGACGGCATGTGCGAATTGTATGCGCAGTGTTGCGATGCACGCGCGCTTTTCGCGTCATGGCTGCATCGCGCGGCCTTGTTCGTGGGTGGCAGGGAGGCCGCCGTTCCGTGCCCGCGAAGGCGCCTGTCGACAGCACGAAGGGCCGGCCAATCCAGCACCTTGCGGGCAACGCCGTGCGCAACGCAGCGGCGCCAACGACACCGCGTTCCCGCCTGCGCGGGGACGACGCCTCGGGTGCCGCCGCAGGGTGCAGGCGCGCGGGAGATCACCCCCCCGCGGCCCGCGCTATTCGTTGCGCGCTACTCGGCCTTCGACAGTTTCAGCGCGCGTTCGAGCACGGTGAACAGCCGCTTGAACTCACCGCTCATCAGTGCGAAGCGCGCATCGAGCTCGGCGCGCATGTCGTCGTTGTCGGTGCCCTCGAGCTGGTCGATCGCGCCGTCGAGCAGCTTGAACTTGCGCACCACCAGGTCCTCGCCCAAGACGAACGAGACATGGTCGTCGAGGTTGAGCGCCAGCTTCGTCACCTGCTTGCCGGAATCCAGGTGCTTGGTGATCTCGTCGCACAGCAGCTCCTGGCGCTGGCACTTGACGATCGCGCCCTGGTCGGAAGGGTCCTTCAGCTCGCATTCCTCGCCGAGGGTCAGGCCGTCGGGCAGCGGCTCGCCGGCCAGCCAGCCGGTCATCACGCTGCGCGGCGCGACTTCGGCATTGAGCGGCAACGCGGGGAAGCTGCCCATCGCCGCGCGGATCTCCGAGACCACGTTCTCGGCGGTCTTGCGGCTGGAGGTGTCGACCACGCAGACGCCGTGTTCCAGGTCGATCAGCGCGTCGGTGCGCACCGGTCGCACGAACGCGCGCGGCAGCAGTTCCTGCAGCAGGTCGTCCTTCATCTGCTTGCGTGCGCGCCCGCCCGGGCGCCGGCCTTCGCGCTCCTCGATCTCGGCCAGCTTGCGCGCCAGCAGCTCGTTGACCACCGCGCCGGGCAGGATCTTCTCCTCGCCGCCGACGGTCAGCCAGATCGCATCCTCGATGCGGTGCGACAGCGCCTCGGCGTCGCGCCCGAACGGCGAGATGAAACCGCGCGAGGACATCTCCAGCGGGCCGACCGGCTTGAGGGTGAATTCGCCCAGGTGGCTGTCCAGTTCGGACAGGTCGAGCGCGGTGGGGAAACGGAACAGGGTGAGATTGCGAAAGAACATCGGGTATCCAGCAACAGGGAAGGGGACGGCGCCCGCGAGGCGCCGGCAGCATCGCAGGCGGCGGTCACACCACCTGCGACAGCGAGAGGATCGGCAGGTACAGGCTGGCCAGCAGGCCCAGGCTGACCAGCAGCGCGCCGGCCAGCAGCGGCCACAGCACGCGGCCGGTCCAGCGCAGCTGCGGCCAGGCCAGGCGCACGGCCAGCAGCAGGGACGCCGCCAGCGCCAGCAGCAGGCCGGCGCCGCCAGCCAGCCACGGCGAATGCAGGGTGATCCGCGACAGCAGCGGCAGTTCGGCGCCGAAGTCCGACAGCACATCGCGGAACTGCGGCGCGGCGAACACGTAGGCAATCGCGGCCAGGCAGGCCAGCGCCGCGCACGCGCTGGCCAGGATCAGGGGCCAGGTCGCAAGCGGCCGCGCAGCAGCCGGGCGCGGCGATGGCACAACGCTCATGGCGATGCCGGCGTCCGCGCGCCTTCACCGTCATCACCGCCGCTGCCGCCCAGCCAGGCGTGGGCATCGGCTGTGGCAGTGTCGTCGCCGCGCCGGCCCAGGGCCAGGAAGTCGAACAGTTTCGGGTCGCTCAGCTGCGAGGGGCGGATATCGCCCAGCGCCCGGGCGATGGTCTCGATGCGGCCGGGCGTGTCCCGCTCCCACTGCTGCATCATCAGGCCGACCTGCTTGCGCTGCAGGTTCTCCTGCGAGCCGCACAGGTTGCAGGG
>JAFAFY010000304.1 GCA_023423235.1 Pseudomonadota bacterium | reverse complement strand
CGACCGTTGCCGGCGCCAGGCTGGCCGACAGCACGCCATCGACATGCCAGTTCTGGGTCAGCGGCCAGGTGCGGAAGTCGCCATCGCGGCCGCGCACGGCAACCACGCTGATCTCGCGCTCGAAGGCGACGAAGCCTTCCAGGATCAGGCCGACGCTGCACGCCTGTGCGCCCAGCGCCTGCCAGGCGGCGTCGACATCGGCCAGCGACCGGATGCGGAACTGGCCCTTGCCGTCGTAACCCAGACGCCGGGTCTTGAGGATGCAGGGCGTGCCGATGTCGGCCACCGCGGCATCGAGCTGCGCGCGCGAGCCGATGTCGGCGAACGCGGGCACCGGGATGCCGAGTTCGCGGAACAGGGTTTTCTCGGCCAGCCGGTCCTGGGTCAGCGCCAGTGCGTCGGGATTGGGGAACACCGGAATCCGCGCCGCCAGCAGGCGCGCACTGTCGGCGGGCACGTTCTCGAAATCGAAGGTGGCGACATCGACCTGCCCGCCGAAGCGCGCCAGCGCGTCCTGGTCGCGGTAGTCGCCGACCAGCAGCGGCGCGAACTGGCCGGCGCAGGCGTCCGCCGCGGTGTCCATCACCAGCAGGCGCAGGCCCAGCGGCGCACCGGCCAGTGCCAGCATGCGCGCCAGCTGCCCGCCGCCCAGGATGCCGACCGTGGTCATGCGCGCACCTGCCGGAAGCAGCAGCCCTGCACCGCAGCGGCTCTACCGCTTGCGCCAACCACGCGGCGCAGGAGCGGTGCCCACGCGCGCGCATCGAACCGGACCATCATCGCGCGCGCATCGCTCATCGCCGCGGATCGTCGTTGGCCGTGACCTCGTCGGTCTGCTGCTGGCGGAATGCAGCCAGTGCCGCGGCGACCTCGGCATCGTCGGCGGCCAGCAGCGCGGCGGCGAACAGCGCGGCGTTGGCGGCGCCGGCGTTGCCGATCGCAAACGTCGCCACCGGAATGCCGGCGGGCATCTGCACGATCGACAGCAGCGAATCCAGGCCGTTGAGCGCCTTGGACTGCACCGGTACGCCGAGCACCGGCACCGCGGTCTTGGCGGCGAGCATGCCCGGCAGGTGCGCCGCGCCACCGGCGCCGGCGATGATCGCGCGCAGGCCGCGCGACTGCGCACTGGCGGCGTAGTCGAACAGCACGTCGGGGGTACGGTGCGCCGAGACCACGCGCACTTCGTGGGCGACGCCCAGTTGCTCGAGCTTCTGCGCGGCGTGCTGCATCGTCTCCCAGTCGGAGCGCGACCCCATCACGATGCCGACCTTCGGGCTTGCGGAATTGGCGGACATGGCCGGCCCCGTGGCGAAACGCGTATTCTACCGGTTCGATTTCGCGACGCGACCGCCCATGGACCGAAAGCTGCTCGACATCCTCGTCTGCCCCGCCAGCCGCCAGCCGCTTGCGCTGCTCGACAAGGCCGGCCTCGACGCGCTGAACGCGGCGATCGCCGCCGGCGCGCTCACGCGCGTGGACGGCGGGGCGCAGGCCACGCCGCTGCGCGAGGCGCTGGTCACCCACGACCGCAAGCTGGTCTACCGCGTCGACGACGGCATTCCGGTACTGCTGGTCGAGGACGGCATCGCCACCGGGCAGATTCCCGACTTCCCCAAGGCATGACCGCGGCCGGCGACGACCGCTTCGCCGTGCCGCAGGCGGCGGTGGCCGCCAACGTCGCCGCGGCATTGGCCGAGGACATCGGTCCCGGCGACGTCACCGCCGCGCTGCTGCCCGATACCGTCGACTGCGCCTACCTGCTGTGCAAGCAGGACGCGGTGGTCTGCGGCCGGCCCTGGTTCGATGCCTGCCACCACGCGCTCGACCCGGATGTCGTCATCGACTGGCGCGTGGCCGAAGGCGACTACGTCGCCGCCGGCACCGTCCTGGCCACGCTGCGCGGCCGCGCCCGCGTGCTGGTCGGCGCCGAGCGCGCGTCGCTGAACTTCATGCAGACCCTGAGCGCGACTGCAACCGTCACCGCGCGCTTCGTCGCCGCGCTGGCGGGCACGGCGACCCGCGTGCTCGATACCCGCAAGACCCTGCCCGGCCTGCGCCTGGCGCAGAAGTACGCGGTGCGCGTGGGCGGCGGCGACAATCATCGCATCGGCCTGTTCGATACGGTGATGCTCAAGGAAAACCACGTTCGCGCGGCCGGCGGCATCGGCCCGGCGATCGCGGCCGCGCGCCGGCATGCGCCGCAGCTGCCGCTGGTGGTGGAGGTGGAGTCGCTGGAACAACTGCGCGAGGCGCTGGCCGCCGGCTGCACCCGGGTGCTGATCGACGATTTCGATGCCGGCATGCGCCGCGCAGCGGTGGCCATCGCCCACGCGCCGCCGTTCGATGGCCGCATTCCATTGGAAGTCTCGGGCAGTGTGGACTTCGACGGCCTGCGTGCGATTGCCGCCGACGGCGTGGATTTCGTCTCGGCCGGCGCCTTGACCAAGCATGTGCAGGCGATCGACCTGTCGCTGAAGCTGGGGCCGCCGCCCAAGGCACGATCGTCCGGCACCTGACCTGCACGCTGCGACGCCGGAGAGCCGGCCCGCCCTTCCCCGCTCCTGACCGACGTGCAGTTTCAGCGCCTGCCTGCCGCGTGCGGGGACGCGGGGCGAATGCCCTGTTGCTGGAAGTCCGCGCGAATCGGCGCCAGGATCGAGCGCTGGCCGTTTCAGGGCGCTGACGTCGCTGAAGCAGCCGTCCCTCGGGTTGCTGGACAGCGCTGCTCGCTTGCGGGGACCTGATTGGCACGAACCTTCAGCAACACGGTTCCCCCCCTCCCCCGCATGCGCGGGAGGGTTGGGGTGGCGGCAAAGCAGCCCGCATCCGCCCTGCGGGCATCTTCTCCCGCACGCGGGAGAAGGGAGACTGAAGGATCGTGCCAATCAGGTGCGGGGATGACGCGTCTGTCCGGAGGCG
>JAFAFY010000303.1 GCA_023423235.1 Pseudomonadota bacterium | reverse complement strand
CCGCCGCGCCGGTCACCCCCGCCCAGGCGCGCGCGGGCTTCCGCACCGACGAGCCGCTGACGCGCTACGAGGACATCACCACCTACAACAATTTCTACGAATTCGGCACCGGGAAATCCGACCCCTCGCGCGCAGCCAGAACCCTGCGCACCGCGCCGTGGCATGTCGCGGTGGGCGGCGAATGCGCGAAGCCCGGGCGCGTCGCACTGGATGATCTGCTGCGCGGCGTGACCCAGGAGGAACGCATCTACCGGCTGCGCTGCGTCGAGGGCTGGTCGATGGTGATCCCCTGGCTCGGCGTGCCGCTGGCCAGCGTGCTGCGGCGGTTCGAGCCCAATGCCAACGCCAGGTATGTCGCCTTCACCACCCTGGCCGACCGCGAACAGATGCCGGGCATCCGCTTCCGCTCGATCCGCTGGCCCTACCGCGAGGGCCTGCGCATCGACGAGGCCATGCACCCGCTGGCGTTCCTCGCCACCGGCCTGTACGGCAAGCCGTTGCCGCAGCAGAACGGCGCGCCGCTGCGGCTGGTGGTGCCGTGGAAGTACGGGTTCAAGAGCATCAAGTCGATCGTCGCGATCGATTTCGTCGAGCGCATGCCGCCCACCGCCTGGAACCAGCTGCAGCCCTCGGAGTACGGCTTCTTCAGCAACGTCAATCCCGACGTCGACCATCCGCGCTGGAGCCAGAAGACCGAACGCCGCATCGCCGGCAGCGGCAACAAGCTCTTCGCCAACCGCATCGATACCCGGCCCTTCAACGGCTATGCCGACCAGGTCGCCTCGCTCTACCGCGGCATGGACCTGCGCCGGTGGTATTGAGCCAGTCGTACTGCGCCGCCCACACGCTGGCGTCGGGCGCAGCAGCCAGGCACGTCGCGTCCACCTCGCTGCCTGCCTCAATGGCAGCCCGGTGAGCACGATTTAATGAGCACGCCTCGATGAGCACGTCCTTATGAGCGCGGCCTGATGAGCGCACCAGGTCCGCGTCCGCGCACGCCGGCCGGCATCATCGCGGCCAAGATGCTGCTGCACCTGCTGGCGCTGGCGCCGCTGGCCTGGCTGGGCTGGCAGGTGTGGCAGGTCGCCAGCGGCAGCGACATCGACGCGTTGGGGGCCGAGCCCGTCGTCGCCATCGAACACGCCCTCGGCATCTGGGCGCTGCGCCTGCTGCTGCTGACGCTGGCCGTGACGCCGCTGCGACAGCTGACCGGACAACCCGCGCTGCTGCGCTTCCGGCGCATGCTCGGGCTATATGCGTTCGTCTATGCCAGCCTGCATTTCGCCACGTGGCTGGCGCTCGACCTGGGCGCGGATCTCTCGCAGGTACTGACCGAAATCGCGCGCCGGCCCTTCATCACCGTCGGCTTTCTCGCCTGGCTGCTGCTGGTGCCGCTGGCGATCACCTCGACCCGCGGCTGGATGCGGCGCCTGGGCCGCAACTGGGGGCGCCTGCACCGGCTGGTCTACGCCATCGCCGCGCTGGCGGTGCTGCATTTCTGGTGGATCGTGAAATCCGACTGGCGCGAGCCGGCGCTGTACGCGGGCCTGCTGGCGCTGCTGCTGGGCTGGCGCCTGTGGTGGGCACTGCACAAGCGCGGCGGCCGCGCGCAGGCGACCGTCGCCACGGAAAAGAAAATCTGATCAGCACGATCTCCCAGTTCCCTTCCCCCGCATGCGGGGGTGAGGACGGCCTGCTTGCGCGGCATTGCCGCGCAGGTCGATCGAACGCACGGCGGCGGCGCCGGGCCGGACAGGTGCACGAAGGGCGGATGGGGGCGCTTCGCCCTCGCCCCAACCTCTCCCGCATGCCGGAGAGGGGGCGACACCGTGTTGCTGAATGTTCGTGCCAATCAGGAAAGAAGATCGCCTGAACAACGCCCACCGCGCGCGTCGTTGCCACGACCGCGGCTGCGCGTGGTCAGGGCCCTCCCGAGCAGGCTGCGCGTTGTTCTGCGCGTCCGCATAACGTCCCGGGTCACCGTCCGCGCGTGGATGGCGCCGACGCGAAAGTCTGCTAGACCGACGCGAGGATCGCCGCGCGACGCGCCGCGTGTTCGGCCGCGGTGATCCGGCCATCGGCAAGCAGGCGGTCGAGCGTCTGCAGGCGCGCTGCAACCGTCCGCGACGCGCCTGTCGCAGACCGCTGCGACCGCTGCAGCAGCCAGAAAAAACCCGCGATCACCAGGATCAGCACACCGATCGCGATCATGATCACCAGGCCATGCCAGATACCGAACGACCCCATCACAATCCTCCTTGCAATCGTGGAACAGTGACCCGGCGCTCAGCCCGCGCCGAACAGCAGCAGCAATGCCAGCAACCCCGCCAACAGCACCGCCGCGAGCAGCAGCCACGGCAGCCGCAGCGCCCCGCCCCGCGGCGCCGGGGGCGCGTGCGCACGCATTCCCGCATCCGGATCGGGTTCAGGCAGGAAGGCGCCGATCGCCCGCGACGGCGCCTCGACCACGAAACGATGGTGGGCGTCGAACACCACCTGGTCGCCGGCCTGCAATACCGCGTCGCGGACCGTCTCGCCGTTGACCACGCTGCCTTCGGCCGAGTCCAGATCGATCAGCTGCACCTGTTGGCCGACGCGCTCGAGCCGCGCG
>JAFAFY010000323.1 GCA_023423235.1 Pseudomonadota bacterium | reverse complement strand
GTAGTAGCCGCCGACATTCTCGCCCGAAGCCAGGGCGTCAGCGCGGGAGATCGCCGGAGAGCCTGCCGAGGAGATATTCTGCAGCAGGTCGGCAACCGTGGCCTGACCCGAGCGCGCGATATCTTCGCGCGAAACCGTCAGGATCGGCTGCTGGTTTTCGATCTCGACGCCGCGGATACGCGATCCGGTGACCTGGATTCGGTCGAGTTCGGTGGTGCCGGCGCCCTGCGTCGCCTGATCCTGCGCCTGGGCGGCAACTGGGGCAAGTGCGAACACGATGGCGGCGGGCAACAGGCCCTTCCGCATCGCGGGAGTGCGAAGGTTCATCAAGTTTCTCTCTCCAGAGTGGTGCTGCGTTAGTGACGCGTTAAGACGCCTAGGCACGGTAAGGCGCGCACCCCTTGCACCGCTTTGCAGGCCCCGCCAGATGGCTTTGCCGAATCTGTCCGAATGTGACAAGTTCCGCCGGGATGGGGGTGCGTGTCACATCCCCGTGTTACGTCCGCGTTGCGCCTGCGTTTGCTTTACCTGTGCATTCAGGGCGCGTCGCGCGGTGCTGCGGTAGCGGGTGGCAGGCACGCCGAAACGCGCCTTGAACGCACGCGCGAAGCTGCAGCAGTTGTCGAAACCGCTGGCGGCGGCCACTTCGCCGACGGTCATCGAGGTATCGCGCAGCAGGTCGGCCGCGCGTTCCAGGCGCAGCCGCACCGACAGCGCCTGCGGGCTCTCGTCGTAGAGCGTGTGGAAGGCCTTGGAGAAGTACCAACTGGAGAAGCTGGTCAGATCGGCCAGTTCGCTGATGCGTACTACCCGGTCGCTGTGGCCTTCCAGGTACAGGCGCGCGCGCTGCATGCGGCCGAACACCTGACGCCTGCGGCTGCGCGAACGGCCAGGGCAGCGGCGCACGCGCGCCGCAAGCTCGCGCTGCATCGCCGCCAGCTGCAGCAGCAGCGGCCGCACGGCCAGATCGTCGCCGGCGTCGGGCGTCGCCGCCTCACGCCACACCCGCAGCAGGGTGCGCAACTCGCGCAGCGCCACGCGGCCGCGACCTGCATACAGCGCGCTGCCATCCAATGCTTCAAGCGCCTGCAGGGTGTCGGCCTCGATCAGCAGGCCGATGCACAGGCCGCGTGGCCCGCTCTGGACTACCGGCACGGATTCCTTCTCGAACGCCATCCAGTCACCGCGCTGCATGCGGAACCGGCCCTCGCGCGATTCGATCCAGCCATCGCCCTGCACCTGCACCCAGATACTGAACACGGGCCGCGACACCTTGACGATGCCCAGGCGTGCACAGCCGGCGCGCATAGTGGCCGGGGCAGCTAGGGCGGGAGCGGATTCGTCGAGCGCGGCGAGATTGAGGAGCTGGCCACGATCGGCCCAGGACACGGAGTGCGACATGCGACCACCATCAAAAGGGAAACGATGGTGCCTTTTGCCGAATCTGGTGCCGGGATATCCGAATTCCCGCGCAAACTTTGCCGAAATCGTCGCGGACATTTTCCGAAAGCGTTACGAACTCGGTTTGATCAATCCATTCAACCACTTGGCTAGATTCCCCGCGTGGCTTTCGGGCTTCCTTGGGGCTGCCATGATGGCGATATCGGTACCGTCGGTTTCCGCAAGCGCGAGATAGGTCACGCCCGACCCGGGTTCAGCGCTGAACCCGTTGACCGCACTGCGCAACAATGCCGCGATGCAGGCTGGGGCTGAGGGCCCACCCTCTGCCAGGCTGACTCGACGCAGCTGCGACCGGCAGCGGCTGCCCGCATGCAGATAGCTGATGCCACCATCGACCACCGCCCAACTGCGATAGCGCCAGCGTGAAGGCACCTCGGCGACGGCACGCGTCTGCGAGTGCGCCAGGTCGGGGCCGACCTCCCACAAACCATCACTGTCGAGACGGGTGAACAGGAACTTGCCGCGCGCCGCATCGAAGTGCGCGTTGGACACGCCATTGATGGCGCCCAGCGCGCGCCACGGCGTGCTGCTCCGGTCATAGAGCGTCAATCGCGTCGAACCGAGCGCCTCGTCCAGGACCGCGATCCGCGTCTTGTCGCCGGCGTACAGTGCCAGCCTCGGGCGCGCGCTCGGCACGGGCAGTTCCGAGACCGCTCCCGTTGCGGGAGCGAGCTCATAGATCACTGGTGTGTCGTCATCACGCAGGGCGGCGACCAGCAAGGTTGCGCCGTCACTGGACCAGACAGGTGCCTGGCGGGTATCGGGCCGGACATGCTCGATCGGACGCAGCGATTCGGGGTGCGTCAGATCTGCCCACCACAGCTCGAACACACCCGCCCGATCGGAAGCGAACACCAACTGGCGCCCGTCGGGCGAGACGGTTGGAAGACTGTCGCGACCTGAGGATTCAAACACCCGCACGGGGCCGTCCGATGTCCGCGGATCCACGCGGTAGATGCCGAATTCGGGATTGCGGTGCACGAACGCCAGCATGTCGCCACGCCGGGAGACGACGGGACTCTGTGCGTCGTCGATACCGAGATCGCGCATCGCGCCGGAGCCGATCTCGAAGCTGTACAGGCGGACCTGGTTGTCCACCCGTTTTCCGAACACAAGCTCTCCGTCGCCAAGCCAGCTCCAGCCGCGGATCTCGGCGCCGACACGGGTCAGCTGTTCGGCCCGGCCGCCATCGGCTGGAATCCGCCAGAGGTCACCAAGCTGCGGGTTGCGCACGAATACGATCCACTTGCCGTCGGGCGAATACTGCGGCCGGTAGTCCAAGCTCCCGGCGGCGATCTCGTAGGCCAGCGGTTGCCAACGACCCGAGGCCAGGTCCAGCCGGCGGATGCCACTGCCATCGCGATCGCCGGTCATGGTGCCGAACAGCAACGCGCTGCCATCGGGGACCCAACTGAAACTCAGCAGCTCGCTGCCATCGCAGCGCACCAGTTCGCGCGCATCGTCCGCACTGACCACAGCCACCAGCATGATCCGGCAGCCGCCGTCCGGCAGCCTGCGCGCAAAGGCAAGCTCACGGCCATCGGGAGACCAGGCGGGCATCTCGTCGCGCACGCCGGGGGCCGGATGCGTGAGCTGGCGTGGTGCCGCGCTGCGGGTGGCCTGGACCAGGATCGCGCTGCTGCCGTCCGCAGCATCATCGCCCGGCTCGTTCTCGGAAGCGCTGTAGGCGATCATCGACGCGTCCGGAGACAGCGTCGGTGACAATTCGAATCCGGTCGCCGTGGTGATCAGGCGGTACGGGCGCGTCGTGCCCAGCGTTGACGCTACGCCGCTCGCGGAGACCCCCGAAGGCGTCTGCCGGACGGCCAGCAACAGGCCCAGCGCCACAGCGAACACCAGCAGCGCCGCCGTCGCCATCAGCAGCAGACGATCGCGCCGGCCGCCACCAGAGGATTGCAGCTGCAACACATCTGCAGTCGCCGGTGCGCCCGCGACGGATTCCGGCAAGACTGCAGCGACACTTGCCATGCCGGGTGTCGGGGCTGCTGTCGGGTCTGCGACGGCTGGCGTAGCCTGCCGCGCATCGGCCGCGGCCGATGGCGTATCCACGGCTTCCTTCAGCACTTCGACCGGTACAGTGAGCCGATAGCCGGTCTTGGCAATGGTTTCGATGTATCGACGACCTTCCGCGGCGCCGATGCTGCCCGAACCGAACGCTTTGCGCAGTTGCGTCACGGCCTGGGTCAGGACGTCGTCGGTCGGCAGGGTGTCGGGCCAGGCGCGCGCCAGAAGATCGTTGCGGCTGATGACCCGTCCCTGCGCCTCGGCGAGCAGCCGCAACACCATCATCGCCTTGGGTGTCACCCGACGAGTGCCACGCGCACCGGGCATCGCAATCTCGCGCATCGCCACATCCACAACGCCCACGCCGATGCGCAGGCGAAGCTGATCGTGGACGGACGGAGCGGGAGCGTCTTGCATACGTGGGGGGTGCACCAAACGCGAAAGGATAGGGAGCACACACTGAACGGCGCACAGCGAACCGGCTGAAACCGCAAAAAAACCCGAGGACCGCGATCAAACGCAACGGCAACCACACGCTCGCCTTCCGCACGAAGACATGCCCGTTCATGTTCGCGCCCAGGCACGCTGTGCAGACGACACGATCGCAGGAGTCTCCGGGCCCGGCGAATGCCAAAGGTCACCCGGCCCGGGCACGCGCACTAGGGTCAGCACCAGCTGACCTCGCCGGCGCCGGCCGCCTAATCTCGCGGTTTTCCGCACAGGGCTCTCCCATGGACGCAACCGCCGCCTGGTCCCCAGGCTCGTTCCCGGCCACGACCGCACTACATACCGGCGCTGCGGCGTCCGATCCGCTGTCGCTCGCGGCCGCCTCGCGCGACACGCTCGACACTCACCTCGACACCCTGCTCGAGAACGGCGGCATCGCCGACTTCCTCGATCAGACCGGCGATGCCATCACCCTGTCCGAACGCAGCCCGGTGTTCGCCGACGAGCTCAAGCCGTTGCTCGGGGACATCCGCGACGCCCTGTCGGCGCTGCCGGGCGAGCGGCTCTCGCGCGTCGAACGCGATGCCGTCGAGGCTACGGTCGAGCGGCTCGATGCCCACCTTGGCGAGGCCCAGGGCCCCGACGCTCCCGAAGGCCCTGGCGGTCCTGACGGCAGCGCACAGGTGCCCGGCGGCGGCCTGCAGGCCCACGAGGATGCCGGTGGCCACCTGATCGAGCGCCACGTCGGCAAGAGCGAGCAGTGGCTCGTCGACCGCGTCAGCAACAGCAACATCAGCGCCGCCTCCAGCTTCCGCGACCTGCCGGAAGCCGAGCACTTCGTCTCCGAGACCATCGCCGAGCACCAGGACCGCATCGATGCCTGGGTCGATGGCCAGGGTGGCAACCGCCTGGTGATCGACGCCACCTTCGATGCCAGCACCGGCATCTCGGTGAGCCGCGGCCAGAGCGAGGCCGTGGACGTGTTCTCGGTGCGGCTGGTGCTGGAACGCTCCAGCAAGCTCGACACCGGCTATAGAATCGTCACCGGCTATCCCAACAAGTAAGTCCCGGCCCTTTCCCACTTCCAGCAGGTTTCGATGAGCGACTACCCCGCATTGCAGAACTTCCTGTCCGGCTATTTCCACCAGGACTGGCAGGACGAGCATGACACCGCCGATGCGGTCGTCGACTACTACCGCGACAGCGAGTCGCCGGAGCAGGTCGGACAGACCCGCGCCGAGGCGGAGGCACTGCTGGGCCAGGATCTCGACGACGACGCGCTGGGCGCCAGGCTGCAGGCACTGGGCAGCGAGTACGACCCCACGCGCGACGGCGCCACCTGGCGCGGCTGGCTGCAGCGCGTGGCGCAGGCACTGGCCGGCTGAGCGGCCGCGGTTGGCGACAAGAAAAAGGCGGGCAATGCCCGCCTTTTTCGTTGCCGGTGCCGCCCTGAGGAATCAGAACACGGCCGGCCGGTGGGGATGGTCGCGCCGGGTTACTGCACTGCGCCCGCGGCGCCTGCGCGGTGCGGGTAGCTGGCGAAGATCTCGGCGATCGTGCTGTTGATCCGCGCCGCGCGCTGGTCGGGCTTGAGATTCGCGACCCGGCCGACCGCAACACCTTCCCACACCAGGCGCTTCTGCCGGGCGTCGACCAGGTCGACGTTCATCGTGCCTTCGGTGTAGCGGTAGACCTGGGTGCGCTCGTTCCAGTACGGCACCGCGAAATAGCCGCGATGGCGATAGCTGTAGTAGTAGGCGTAGTCGACCGTCGGATAGCTGCTGACGTCGGTGCGGCGTTCCAGGTAGGCATTGATGTTGACCCACAGGTCCGGCGACTGTTCGCTGTAGACGTAGCCGCGGCGTTCCATTTCCGCGCGTACCGCGGCCTTGGTGACCTCGCTGGTCGCGGTCTCGTAGCCTTCGCTCTCGATCGCCAGCGGCGTGTAGAACGACCAGGTGCGGTAGCTGGAGAAGTCGGCGCGCGGGTCGGCTTCGGTGGTGATGCGCGGCCCGGTGGCGCAGCCGGCAAGCAGCACCAGCATGCACAGGCCCGACAGCCAGGCGGCGACACGGCGCGACCTGTTGGATGCGGTGCTCATGGCGGATCTCCCTGTAGGTTGGTGGGACACTGACAGTGTTTCCCGATATGCATCCTGAACATACGCTGCGCGCCGTCGAGCGGATGCGACGGCACGATGAACGGTTCAGGCCGGATCATTCGCGATGGTAGACCTCGGCCCCGGCGGCGCGGAACTGGGCCGACTTCTCGGCCATGCCCGCAGTCACCGCCGCGCCCTCGTCGACCCCCAGCCCGCTGGCGTAGTCGCGCACGTCCTGGGTGATCTTCATCGAACAGAAGTGCGGGCCGCACATCGAACAGAAGTGCGCCGCCTTGTGCGCGTCCTTGGGCAGGGTCTCGTCGTGGAAGGCTTCGGCCTTCTCGGGGTCCAGCCCGAGGTGGAACTGGTCCTGCCAGCGGAACTCGAAGCGCGCCTTCGACAGTGCGTTGTCGCGCACCTGCGCGCCGGGATGGCCCTTGGCGAGATCGGCGGCGTGCGCGGCGATCTTGTAGGCCATGATGCCGTCGCGCACGTCCTCGCGGTTGGGCAGGCCCAGGTGCTCCTTCGGCGTCACGTAGCAGAGCATCGCGGTGCCGTACCAG
>JAFAFY010000149.1 GCA_023423235.1 Pseudomonadota bacterium | reverse complement strand
GGTGCAGGCCGAACACCTTCTCGGCGTTCTCCAGCGTCAGGTGGTTGATCTGGGCGGTGGCATCGGCGAACTGGCGGGTCGCGGCGACGAACTGCTCGTTGAACTGGTACGACATGGCGGTTACCTGCTGGGGTTTCGGCGAATTGCCGTTTGTGCGGTGCAGCATAACGCGCTCATGTTGCAATGCAACAAAATCCCGACGAGCGGTCGGAACACATTCAGTTTCGTTTGCAAATCAGGCGGTTGCGGGCGCGGGCGTCGGGCGGCGGCGCCGCTCGCGTCGCGGATTGCGGCCGGCGTCAGCTGCCGCTGTAGCGGCAGCCCGAGGTGCAGGTTTCGCGGATCACGATCGCGCTCAGCGCCGGCAGCGCGGGCTTGAGCCGGTCCCAGATCCAGACCGCCAGCCGTTCGCTGGTGGGATTCTCGAGGCCGGGGATGTCGTTGAGGTAATTGTGGTCGAGCTGCGCATGCAGCGGCGCGAACGCGGCCTTGAGATCGCCGAAATCCATGATCCAGCCGGTTTCCGCGCCGGGTGTGCCCGAGACGTGCACCTCGACCTGGAACGAATGGCCGTGCAGGCGCGCGCACTTGTGGCCCGGCGGCACGTTCGGCAGCCGGTGCGCGGCCTCGAGGGTGAAGACCTTGAAGATGTCCATCCGCGCATTGTCCGCGCGGGCGGCCCTGGCGGCAAACGCACGGGGCGCTGACGTCGTGAAGCTGACATGGCAGGCTGGCAGCATCCGCAGCCCCCACCTCGGAGTCCGTTTTCCATGCAGTACATCCCGTCCTTCACCGGGTCCCGATCCTGTCGGTTCCCGCGTTGGCTGCTGGCGGCGACACTGGTTGTCATGAGTTGCCTGCCGCTGCCCGCCGTCGTTGTCGCGTCCGAAGGCCGTGGCAGTGCCTCGGCCGCACGGCCGCTGGTGATCGCCCATCGCGGCGCCAGTGCGCGCCTGCCCGAACACACGCTGGCCGCCTACCGCCGCGCGATCGAGGACGGCGCCGATGTCATCGAGCCGGACCTGGTGATGACCCGCGATGGCGTACTGGTGGCGCGCCACGAGAACGAGATCGGCGGCACCACCGATGTCGCCCAGCGGCCCGAGTTCGCCGAGCGCCAGCGCACCCAGACCATCGACGGCACCCGCGTCACCGGCTGGTTCACCGAGGACTTCACCCTGGGCGAACTCAAGACGCTGCGCGCGCGCGAACGCCTGCCGGACCTGCGCGGGGTCTGGTACGACGGCCAGTACGCGGTGCCGACGTTGCATGAGGTGGTGATCCTGCTGGCGGACATGTCCACCGCGCAGGGCCGCAGCATCGGCCTGATGCCCGAGATCAAGCATCCCGCGCATTTCCAGGCCTTGGGGCTGGCGATGGAGGCACCGTTGCTGGCGGTGCTCGACAAGCACGACGTGACCCGCAGCGCGCCGGTGGTGGTGCAGTCCTTCGAGATCGCGAGCCTGCAGACCTTGCGCGGCCTGCTGGGCGCAGACCACGGCAACATCGCGCTGCTGCAGCTCATCGGCGATCCGCGCGAACGCCCGGCCGATGTCGCCGGTGGCGATGGCCCGCGCTATCGCGACATGCTCACGCCGGAAGGGCTGCGTGCGATCGCCGGCTACGCGCAGTGGATCGGGCCGGAAAAGGGGCTGCTGGGCGAAGTCGGACGTGGTGGCAGGATCGAGCCGACGACCCTGGTCGCCGATGCGCATGCCGCCGGGCTGCGGGTGGCGCCGTACACGTTCCGGCCGGAAAACCCGTTCCTGCCGAAGGCGCTGCGCCGCGGTGCGGCGAACGCACGCAACGAGGACGGATCGGTCACGGAAATGCGCGCCTACCTGTCGCTCGGCATCGATGGCCTGTTCACCGACGACCCGGCGCTGGGGCGGGCGGCGGTCGACGGTTGACGCGCACCGCGCGGCGTCGCGTATCGGCGGCGCCGGGATGACGCCTGCCGGATGCTGCCTGCCGGATGCCGCCTCCCGGCATCTGCCGGCGGGGCACGGCGCCTGGCAGGGCGCATCGGCGAGGCGCCCGTCGGGCCGCCGCATGAAGGCCACGCAACGTCGGCCTCGCGCCGCAGGCCCTAGAATTGCGGCCATGCAACGTCGCACACGCTTCCGCTGGGCCTGGTGGCTGCTGGCCTACACCAGCCTCGGGCTGGGCATCGTCGGTGTGTTCGTGCCCGGCCTGCCGACCACCGTGTTCGTGCTGATCGCGGCCTGGGCGGCGGCGCGCGGCTCCGAGCGCCTGCACCGCTGGCTGCTGGCGCATCCGCGCTTCGGCCCGTCGATCCGTGACTGGCAGGCGCATGGCGCGGTCAGTCGGCGCGGGAAATGGTGGGCCACCGGCACCATGACGGTGTGCGCGGTGATCCTGCTGGCGTTGATGCTGTGGATTCCGGCGCACCGCTGGTGGATGACCGCATTGCCGATCGCCTGCATGGCCGCGGTGGCGACCTGGCTGTGGCTGCGGCCGGAGCCGCCGGTGCCGTGACGGGTGCCAGGGGCAGGCGTCAGCGCTGCCCGGTCTCGGTCTGGTAGCGCTCGAGATAGTCGCGGTAGCGGGTGTCGTTGAGGTTGCCGCCCAGCCGGTAGGGCGGGGTGTAGGCGAACTGGAAGTCGTAGCTGCCGTCGCGTTCCACGGTCAGCGTGGCGGTGCTCCAGTACTGGCCCTTCTGCCCGTGCATGATCCGGCCGATGCGGACGAATCCGTCCTTGGCCGCGCGCGAGAGGCGGAAACCGACCTTCTCCAGCGGGCCGCCCGGGGCGCGGGCGATGGCGAAGGAGATGCTGCTGGTGCGCGGCGCCGCCTCGTCCTGGGCCAGCGATTCGAAATCCACCACCAGCCGCAACCAGTCGCGGTCGCCCCATTCGCCGTCGTTGACGTCGGTCACGCTGGCGGCCACCGCACGCACGGTGTCGGCGTAGGCGGTATTGAGATCATCCATTCGCGGCGGGCATCACTTGTTGAGGAAGGTCTGGTCGATCCAGTCGCCGCCATCCACGCGATACTCGGCCACGAAGGCATCCGGGCGGTTGCTGGTATTGCCCGGATTGTATTCGGGCAGTACCCGCATATCCACTTCGTGCCCGGCCTCGGCCAGCCGTGCCAGTTCGTTCTCGAAACGCTTGTACTCGCCGTTGTTGAGGTTCGGCAGGCCGTCGCCGATCGGCTTGCCGTTGCCCGGCACCACGTTCAGGCGGTTGGTCGGGCCGCCCAGGCGGTCGGCGATGACGTGGAAGCCGACGTCGGTGGCGCGGCCTTCGTTGCCGATATCGCGCTGCAGCTGCGGGTCGTTGCGGCCGACCGGCTCCAGGTCGACGCGGCCCTCGGCGCGGATCACGCGGCCCTGGTCGTCGGTGGTCCAGCGGTAGTTGCCGAACTCGTAGACGGTGTCCGGACGCGCGGCGTTGGCGGCGATGTTGAAATCGTCCATCGACTCGAACGACAGCAGCGGGCGGCCGCCGACGGTGCGGCCGGTCTCGGCCCGGGCCAGGATGTCGGACAGGTCGGCGTCGTCAGCGCCGCGCGCGGCAGTCCGGCCGGTATCGCCCAGCCCCTCGGCGTGTTCGGCAACGCGGGCCGCATCGACAGCGTCACCGGCCGCGTCCGCAGCCTTCGCACCCTTGGCCGCCTTGTCCGCGCCCTTGGTGCCCACGACGGCAAGCAGCACTTCGGTGGCGCCGCGGCCGATCGCCTCGCCGTAGTTGCCGGCGTTCCAGTCCTCGACGATCGGATCGACCACCGCGTCGACCAGCAGGCCCGGATTGCGCGCCAGCGTGCTGACGACGTCGGCTGCCGCTTCCATGCGCTGGCCGCCACGCTCGGCCGAAGGCAACCAGCCCGGCGCCTCGAGCGATTCGCCGCTGACATGTTCATAGAGCCCGGTGACGCCATCGACCGCGTAACCCGCGGGGCTGAGGTCGTAGCCGGTCTTCAGCACGCCGGCGCCCAGTTCGACGACGCCTTCGCCGGTTT
Organism: Pseudomonadota bacterium; assembly: GCA_023423235.1. Lineage (GTDB taxonomy): Bacteria > Pseudomonadota > Gammaproteobacteria > Xanthomonadales > Xanthomonadaceae > Luteimonas. The sequence continues at coordinate 3,307 of JAFAFY010000149.1, read as the reverse complement.
CCCACAGCGCTTCGCCAGCGCCCTTGAAGAAGCCGCCGACCTGCGAGGCCGCGTCGCCCAGTCCATCCAGAATGCCCATGCGTGAGGTTCCCGTGCGCGTCGGAGCAGTGACCGTGACGAGTCTGGCTGCAGCGCAACATGCGGACAATCTGGGGCTGACCCTTGGTGGCCGGCACGCGCGCCCGTCATGCGTGTCCCACATGGGCCTGTTCAGCTGCGCGCGGCTGCGCTGCGTCCGGCTTCGCTTCGCGGGAGCGAGCGGCTAGACTTCGGCGATGACCAATCGCCTCCCGATCGCCGTCTGCCTGTCCGCACTGCTGCTCGCCGCCTGCGGCAACAAGGCCGACCTGCTGATGCCCGCGCAGGTGCCGCCGGAAGATGCCGGCCGCTACCTGATCAAGTCCTCGGTACCGACCCAGGAAGAACGCGACGCGGCCGAGGATGCGGCGCACGACGAGGCTGCGACCGACGACCAGGACGATGCCGATGACGGCGATGCCGGCGTCATCGACGCCGATGGCGACGGCTGGGGCGACGATGTCGACACGGGCGTGGACGATCCGCCGCCGGTGCCGGTGATCCTCGACATCCCCACCGCCAATCCGTGATCCACGGCGCCGTGGCCGCGCCGGCCGCATGTCCGTGAGCGCATCGCCTGCCGCCGGACTGCGGTTCAGCAAGATGCACGGCGCCGGCAACGATTTCGTCGTGCTGGACCTGCGCGGCGGCGCCGCGCCGCCGTCGCCCGCGTTGTGCCGGGCGCTGGCCGACCGCCACACCGGCGTGGGCTGCGACCAGATCCTGACCATCGAGCCGCCGCGCGCGGCGCCAGCGGTTGCCAGCTACCGGATATGGAATGCCGATGGCTCGGCCGCGGCCCAGTGCGGCAACGGCGCGCGCTGCGTCGCCGCCTGGCTGGTGCGCGCTGGCGCCACGCGCGAGTCGCGCTTCGAGCTCGACAGCCCGGCTGGCACCCATGCGGTGGACGTGCTGGGCGACGGGCGCTATCGCATCGCGATGGGCGTGCCGCGGTTCGAGCCCTCGCAGGTGCCGATGGCGGGGATCGCGCAGGCGCAGGCATTCCATGAAACGACGCTGGCCGGGGGCGGGCGCATCCGTTTCGGCGCGGTGTCGATGGGCAATCCGCACGCGGTGATCGAGGTCGATGACGTCGACGCGGCGCCGGTCGCGCGGCTCGGGCCGGCGCTGCAGGCCTCGGCGATGTTCCCGGAGTCGGCCAACGTCGGCTTCGCGCAGGTGCTCGATCGCGGGCGCATCCGCCTGCGCGTGTACGAGCGCGGCGTCGGCGAGACGCTGGCCTGCGGCAGCGGCGCCTGCGCGGCGGTCGCGGTGCTGGTGCGCGGCGGCCGCGTGGATCGAGACGTCGCGGTCGCCCTGCCGGGCGGGGAGCTGCGCATTGCATGGCCGCGGGACGATGCCCAGGTCGAAATGACCGGGCCGACCGCATTCGTGTTCGAAGGGGAATGGAACGAATGAGCAATACCGAACGACTGGGTGCCCACGAAGTCGCGGCCTGGCTGCGGCGCCAGCCGAAATTCCTGCAGCAGTTCCCGGATCTCGCGCTGAGCCTGGTGGTCCCGCGCGAGGACGGCCCGGCGGCGTCGCTGGCCAGCTACCAGCTCGAGGTGCTGCGCGACAAGAACCGCGAACTGTCGCGGCGGCTGCACGACCTGTTCGCGATCTCGCAGGAGAACGAGCGGCTGGCCGTGCGCACGCACCAGCTCACGCTGGCGCTGATGCGCCAGCCCGATCCGGCCGGCGTGGTGCGCGCGATGGCGGCGACGCTGGAGGAGGATTTCGCCGGCGACCTGGTGCGCATCGTGCTGTTCAAGCCGGTCGACGGGCTCGGCGAGGAACCCTGGCTGCAGGTGATCGATCGCGACGACCGTCTGCTCGCGCCCTTCGGCGATGCCCTGAAGGAAGGCGAGCCGCTGTGCGGGCGGCTGCATCCGGACAAGCAGGCGCTGCTGTACGGCGCGCGGGTGGATGAGGTGCAGTCCAGTGCGCTGCTGGCGCTTGAGGGCGTCGGGCTGGTGGCGGTGGGGAGTGGTGATGCGAACCGGTTCTATCCCGGCATGGGGACGTTGTTCCTGCGGATGATGGGGGAGGCGTTCGAGGTGGCGTTGCGCAGGTTCGATGGCTGAGCGGACGCCCGTTTTCGCCTCGATGCCGTCATTCCAGCGAAAGCTGGAAGCGCTTTACAACAGCGCGAAGCGCTGGCCATCTATTTTGCTTCAAGGAAATCACAAAGCTTCCGTCCGCCTGCAGCGGCCGGGTTCATTTCTTTTGATAAGCGTCAAAAGAAACGAACCAAAGAAAAACGCTTTCCCCGACACAGCGAATCCGCGATCGGGAAGTGTGACGGGATTTTTCGACACGGCATCCATGCCGTGGCGAAAAACGCCGCACTTTGACCGCAAAGTGGTCAAAGACCGGCCCACGCCAGCGGCGTGGGCGTTCGGTCGACACGCGAGCCAATGGCTCGCAAGCACGTGTCGCCTCACCCATGTGCGGCGCCCTCCGGGTCTTCATGCGCCATCGGCGGTCAGGGCGCAAACGCTCGGCTCCAGCCGACAATGTTGATCCAGGATTACCTCTCCCACCTGCAGGTCGAGCGGCGTGTTTCTCCGCACACGCTCGACGGCTACCGACGCGACCTGGATGCGTTGTCCGCTTGGGCCGAGGCGCATGGCGACGTTTCCGGGCTGCGCGAGGCCGACATTCGCGCCTTCGTTGCCGCCGAGCATCGCCGTGGACTGTCGCCCAAGAGCCTGCAGCGGCGGCTGTCGGCCGTGCGCAGTTTCTATCAATGGTTGCTCAAGCACGGGCGCGTCGAGGCGAATCCCGCGTCCGGAATCCGTGCGCCGAAGGCGCCGCGCAAGCTGCCGCAGGTGCTCGATCCGGACGAGGCCAAGGCGCTGGTGGAGGTGCCGACTGACGCGCCGCTGGGGCTGCGCGATCGCGCGATGCTGGAGCTGTTCTATTCCTCGGGACTGCGCCTGAGCGAGCTGTGTGCGCTGCGCTGGCGCGACCTGCAGCTCGACGACGGTCTCGTCACCGTGCTCGGCAAGGGAGGCAAGCAGCGGATCGTGCCGGTGGGTTCGTTCGCGCGCAGCGCGCTGCGGGAATGGCGCGCGGACACCGGCGCCGGCGACGAGGCGCCGGTGTTCCCCGGCCGCGGCGGAAAGCCGATCGGCGCGCGCGCGGTGCAGGTGCGCATGCGCCAGCTGGCGCAGCGCCAGGGCCTGTTCAAGCGCGTGCATCCGCACCTGCTGAGGCACAGTTT
>JAFAFY010000163.1 GCA_023423235.1 Pseudomonadota bacterium | reverse complement strand
CCAGGGCGCGACGCACGCGGCCCGCGACCTGAACGAGGATCCCATCACCAAGGCCCCGGGTGCGCATCCGGTGGGTGTCGGCGTCGGCGGCATCGCCGGCGGCGCGGCTGCGGGTGCTGCCGCCGGTACGGTGTTCGGACCGGTGGGCACGCTGATCGGCGCCGCGGTGGGCGTGGTGGCGGGTGCGGCGATCGGCAAGGGCATTGCCGAGCGGATCGACCCGACCGGCGAAGTGGAGTACTGGCGCGAGGCGCATCGCGACCGCCCGTACGTGAAGCGCGAGTACGACTACGACCGCGACTACGCCCCCGCCTACGGTTTCGGCCTGCAGGCACGCGAGGCCGACCGCACCCGCGACTGGGGCAGGTCCGAGGCCGAGCTGCAGCGCGAATGGGACGCCGCGCGCGGCGAGTCGCGGCTGGACTGGGACGACGCCCGCGGCGCGGTGCGCGATGCCTGGGACCGTACCGACCGCACCTACGACACCTATGCCGCCAGCGACGCCTACCATCTCGATGCCTTCGAGCGCGCGCAGTACCGCGATCCCGATGCGCGGTTCGAGGACTATCGTCCCGCCTACCGCTACGGCACCCAGGCACGCAGCCGGCACGCGGATCGCGAATGGGACGATTCGCTGGAAGCGGAGCTCGGGCGTGAGTGGGATTCGCGCCGCGGCGACTCGCAGCTGGGCTGGGACCGCGCCAAGGCAGCGGTGCAGGATGCCTACATCTCGCACAACCACTACAGCAGCGGCAACTACACCCGCGACAACAGCGGGCGCGACGACCAGGACCGGTTCCGGGTCGGCTGAGTGCCGGCGTTCTGCTGCCGCCATGCGGCAGTGACAGGTTGACGGACGGATGGGGTCGCGACAGCGGCCCCATCCACGTATCCGCGCTCCTCGGATGCGCGCTCCACGTATGCGCGTTACTTGTATCCGCGCTCCCCGCCGGGCTCAGGCCTTGCCGTGCAGCTCCACCAGCGGGGTGAAGCCGCCGAAGATCATGCGCTTGCCGTCGAACGGCATCGGGTTCTTCTGCGGATCCATGCGCGGGTCGCTGCCGTCCATCATCTTCGCGAATGCGGCGTCGCGGGTGGCCTTGTCGGGCCATTCGATCCACGAGAACACCACCGTCTCGTCGTCCCTGGCCTGCACGGCCTTGCGGAAATCGGTGCGCTTGCCGTCGGGCACGTCGTCGGCCCAGCATTCCAGCACGCGGGTGGCACCGAGTTCCACGAAGAACGAATCGCCGAGGTTGGCGTGGTCGGTGAACTTCTGCTTGTTCGCCGTGGGCACGGCGAGTACGAAACCGTCGATGTAGGACATGGCGGAACTCCTGTCGAAGCGCGACTGCGCGGGGCATTGCAGCCGCTGTCTTAGCGCAGGGGGCATCAGCGCCACGTGCGCAAACGTCATGGGTGCGTATTCAGTCGGCGGACTCCAGCGCAGCGATTCAGTCGTGCGGCACGGTCGGCGGTTCGAACGCGCCGAGGATGGGGCAGGGGCCGCGGCCGACGCGGCCGCAGCGCTGCGCCAGTCCGGCGAGTGCAGCGCGCATCTGTTGCAGTTCGGCGATGCGCACGTCCAGCGCGGCGATGCGTTCGCCGGCCAGCGCACGCACGCGGCTGCGGTCGCGGGTGGCATCCAGGGCCAGCAGTTCCGCGATGCCATCGAGGGTGAACCCGGCCGCCTGTGCGCTGCGGATGAAGCGCAGGCGCCGCAGGTCGGACGCGCCGTAGCGGCGCGGGCCGTCGGTTCGGCTGGGCGTCGGCAGCAGGCCGCGGCGTTGGTAGTAGCGGATGGTCTCCACGCCAACGCCGCCGACCGCAGCCAGCCGCGAGATTGTCATCGTGTCCACGCTTGACTCCGTACCCTGGTACGGCCGGTATACAGGCAGCCATTCCGCGGCCGCAAGCGCTGCGTTCCAGGAGGTTGCGATGACCCAGGAAGTTGCGACGACGTGTTCCGCTGGTCGGCCACGCGCGGTGCTCTACCGCATGGTGATGCCCGGCCATGTCTGCCCGTTCGGCCAGAAGGCACGCTACCTGTTGCGGCGCAAGGGCTTCGAGGTCGAGGACCACTGGCTGGAAACACGCGCACAGGTCGATGCGTTCAAGGCCGCGCACGACGTCGCCACCACGCCGCAGGTGTTCATCGACGGCGCGCGGATCGGCGGCTACGACGACCTGCGCCGGCATTTCGGCATGGCCGTACGCGACCCGAACGCGACCAGCTACCAGCCGGTCGCAGCCCTGTTCGCGATGACCGCGCTGATGGCGCTGGCGCTGTCGTATGCCGTGTACGGCACGCCGCTGACGGTGCGCACCGCCGAGTGGTTCGTCGGCCTGAGCATGTGCGTGCTGGCGTTGCTGAAGCTGCAGGACGTGGAGCGTTTTTCCAGCATGTTCCTCAACTACGACCTGCTGGCGCGGCGCTGGGTGCCCTATGCCTATCTGTATCCCTTCGCCGAGGGACTGGCCGGCGTGCTGATGGTGGCCGGCGCGTTGACCTGGCTGTCGGTGCCCTTGGCGCTGACCATCGGCGGCATCGGCGCGGTCTCGGTGTTCAAGGCCGTGTACATCGACCGGCGCGAACTCAAGTGCGCCTGCGTCGGCGGCGGCAGCAACGTGCCGCTGGGCTTCGTGTCGCTGACCGAGAACCTGATGATGGTGGCGATGGCGGTGTGGATGCTGGTCGCGCC
>JAFAFY010000423.1 GCA_023423235.1 Pseudomonadota bacterium | reverse complement strand
GGCCATGTCAGCGCCGACCTGACGATCCATCGTGGCGTGCTGATGCCCGGCAGCCGGCTGGACTGGTCGGCGCCGGTGCTCGGCCGCGACCGCGCGGGCCAGCCCAACCTGCATCCGCTGGGCGTGGCGCTGCGTGCGCAGCAGGGCGCCGTCGCCATCGCCGTACGCGTGCCGCAGCAGGGCGACGACCCGGTACGGCTGCGCGCCGACCTGCAGGTCGGCGATGCCCGGATCCTCGACCCGGGCGACTGGTGGCGCCCGGTGCGTGCGTTGTCGGGCACGGTGGACCTGGGCTGGCGCTTCGCCAGCCTGCGCTGGCTCGACCGCCTGGTCGCGCCGCAGGAGTGGCTGCAGCTCGACGGCGATGCCGACGTGGCCGCCGCGCTGCGGCTGGATGACGGCAGCGTCGCCGCGGGCAGTACCTTCGAGGTTTCCAATGCGCAGCTGCGGGTCGACGTGCTCGACAACAGTTTCCGCGGCAGTGCGCACGCCAGTGGCCGTGTCGCGCGCGACGCGGCCGGTGCGCTGCGGACCACGATCGATGTCGTCGCCGACCGCTTCTCGCTGACGCCGGAACAGTCGCCCCGCACGGTCTACCTGCGCGGCCGCGACCTGCGGCTGGACCTGGCCTCGAGCGGCGACATCGCCCGCTTCCACGAGCAGCTGCAGGCGCGGCTGCGCTTCAGCGACGCCGAGATTCCCGACCTGCGCGCCTACAACCGCTACCTGCCGCCGCGCAGCGCCCGCCTGCTGGGCGGCAGTGGCGCGGCCAGCGGCGATCTCTCGCTCGACGCCCATGGCCAGGTGCTCAAGGGAAGGCTGCAGTTGCAGGGGCGTCAGGCCGGTCTTTCGCTGGGGCCGTCGCGGCTGTCGGGCGACCTGCGCATCGACAGCCGCATCGCCCAGCTGCGCGCGGGCGAGCGGCGCTACGCCTTCGAGGGCTTCGACCTGCGGGTCGACAACGTGCGCGTCGAGGGCGCCGACGATGCGCCGTGGTGGGCGCGCTTCCGGCTCGACGCCGGCACCCTGGACTGGCGCGAGCCCTTCGCCCTGCAGGGCCGCGGCCACCTCGACATGAAGGATGTCAGCGTGCTGCTGGCGTTGTTCGCCGAACGCAGCGTGTTCCCGCGCTGGATCGGCAACCTCGTCGATTCCGGCGAAACCAACGCCACCGGCCGGCTGCGGGTGCAGGAGGACGAGATCATCTTCGACCGCATCGTCGCCAGCAACGACCGTATCGACCTGCTGGCGCGCCTGCGCATCGCCGACGGCACGCCGCGCGGGGACCTGTACGCGCGCTGGGGCGTGCTGGGCCTGGGCGTCGAACTGCAGGGCGGTGAGCGCAAGCTGCACCTGGCCGGCGCGCGCAAGTGGTACGACGCGCAGCCGCCGCTGTTGCCGGGCGACGGCTGACGCGTGTACTGCACGATCGGGTTTGGTCGCAGATGAAACATTCGCCATCGCTGCCACTGCGTGTTATCAAGACCGCCATGACCGCCGCACGCATTTCGTATTGGTATGCACGATTTCCGAACCTCCGGGCGGAGGCCGGCATGCGCGCGCGTTGACAGTTCCACAGACCCGCATCCCGAAAGCCGCCAGCAGACCTGGCGGCTTTTTTGTTTCCGGGCTGCCGTCGTCTCCCGTCCCTTGCCCAGACCAACTGCCCCACGAGACCCGTATGCCTCCGCACACCGATGACCTGCGCATCCGCGCGCTGCAACCGCTGACCCCGCCGGCACAACTGCTGGCCGAGCTGCCCTGCGACGACATCGCATCGACCACCGTGGCCGATGCGCGCGCCGCCTGCCACGCGATCCTGCACGGCAAGGACGACCGCCTGGTGGTCGTGGTCGGGCCTTGCTCGATCCACGACCCGGCCGCGGCGATGGAGTATGCGCAACGCCTGCGTCCGCTGCGCGATGCGCTGGGCGATGCGCTGGAGCTGGTGATGCGCGTGTACTTCGAGAAGCCGCGCACCACGGTCGGCTGGAAGGGGCTGATCAACGATCCCGACCTGGATGGCAGCTTCCGCATCGACAAGGGCCTGCGTCTGGCCCGCGGCCTGTTGCGCGACATCAACGCGCTGGGCCTGCCGGCGGGCGTCGAGTTCCTCGACATCATCAGCCCGCAGTACATCGCCGACCTGGTGGCCTGGGGCGCGATCGGTGCGCGCACCACCGAAAGTCAGGTGCACCGCGAGATGGCCTCGGGGTTGTCGTGCCCGGTCGGCTTCAAGAACGGCACCGGTGGCGACATGCGCATCGCCGTCGACGCGGTTGGCGCGGCCTCGCATCCGCATCATTTCCTCGCCGTCACCAAGGACGGCCACAGCGCGATCGCCACCACCGCCGGCAACCCGGATTGCCACGTGATCCTGCGTGGCGGCGCGGCGCCCAACTACGACGCGGCCAGCGTGGATGCGGCGGCGCGGCTGCTGGAGGACAACGGCCAGCGTGGCGTGGTGATGATCGATGCCAGCCATGCCAACAGCGGCAAGAATCCGGACAACCAGCCGAAGGTGATCGACGATATCGCCGGGCAGATCGAGCGCGGCGAATCGCGGATTGCCGGGGTGATGATCGAAAGCCACCTGGTCGCCGGCAAGCAGGCGCTGACGCCCGGCAAGCCGCTGGTCTACGGGCAGAGCATCACCGACGGCTGCATCGACTGGGCCACCACCGCGCGCGTGCTCGCGCGCCTGGCGGATGCAGTGCGCGCGCGCCGCGCACGGGCGCTGCAGGCGGCCTGATCCAGGCGGGCCGCACCGGGCGGGCTGCTCCAGTCGGGCTGCTCCAGGCGGGCTGCTCCAGGCGGGCTGCTCCATGCAGCCTGATCCGGGCGGCCTGATCCGGGCGACCTGATCCAGGCAAGCAACCCGATTCAGGCGCGATGGCAACGGTGGGCGCGTGCCCGCCGCCGCGGTATCAGGCCGCAGCGCCCGCCGCCATGCCCGAGGCCCAGGCCCACTGGAAGTTGTAGCCGCCCAGCCAGCCGGTGACATCGAGCACCTCGCCGACGAAGTACAGCCCCGGCGCGTGCCGCGATTCCATCGTCCGCGAGGACACGCCATCGGTATCCACGCCGCCCAAGGTGACCTCGGCGGTGCGATAGCCCTCGGTGCCGCTGGCGACCAGCGGCCAGGCCTGCAGCAGCGCGGCGGTGTCGTGCAGTTGCGGCGGGGTGAACTGGCGCATCGGCCGGTTCGGCAGCCACACCTCGCACAGCCGCTGGGCGAAGCGGCGCGGCATCAGTTCGGCCAGCACGTTCTTGAGTTCGGTGGCGGGCCGCTCGGCCTGCTGCGCCTGCAGCCACGCCAGCGCGTCGCGGCCGGGCAGCAGGTCCAGCCGCAGCGCGTCGCCGGGCTGCCAGTAGGAGGAGATCTGCAGGATCGCCGGGCCGCTGAGGCCGCGATGGGTGACCAGCATGCGGTTGCGGAAGTGCGCGCCGTTGCAGCTGGCCTCGATGTCCAGGGCCACGCCCGACAGGTCCGCCAGCCGTTCCTGGTGCTTGCCGCTGAGGGTCAGCGGCACCAGCCCGGCGCGCGTGGGCAGCAGGGCGTGGCCGAAGGCGCTGGCGATGTCGTAGCCGAAGCCGCTGGCGCCCATGCTCGGGATCGACAGCCCGCCGGTGGCGACGACCAGCGATGCGCATTGCAGCCGGCCGATCGCGCTGTCGAGCACGAAGCCGCCATCGACGCGGCGCGGCAACTGCACCGCGCAGTGCGTGCGCACGGCGACGCCGGCGCCGTCGGCTTCGTCCAGCAACAACTGCACGATCTGTTTCGAGGAGCCGTCGCAGAACAGCTGGCCCAGCTCCTTCTCGTGCCAGGCAATGCCGTGGCGGTCGACCAGGTCGATGAAGTCC
>JAFAFY010000422.1 GCA_023423235.1 Pseudomonadota bacterium | reverse complement strand
GCGGGTGCGACCAGGAAACGGTCCGCATCGATGCGTGCGCTGCAATGTCCGTAGGCGTGGACCAGGCCGGCGCGCCCGAGCGCACGCGCGGCCATGCGCACGGTTCGGGACAGTGGCTCCAGCCCGGACGCATTCAAGACTCGAACTCCCGGATCCCGGGCTTTGCGCCCCACTTGCAGAAGCCCGGCGGCGCGAACTCGAACTGGCGCTCGCGGTAGAGCAGCTCGTCGGCGATCGAACTCACGCCGGAGGAATACTCGAACACCATGCCGTCGGGCCCGGCGAAGTACAGGAAGCGCGCACCGGACGTGGGATGCCGGCCGGGGCCGAACACCACCGGAATATCGTGGCCGCGCAGGTGGTGGTAGGAACGCTGCACGTCGTCGGTGCTGGCGACCTGGTGGTTGATGTGCTGGATCCCGGCGCGGTTGGTCGGAAACAGGGCGATCTTGTGGTGGATCTCGTCAATCCGCAGCAGCGGTGCATCGCCGATCCGGTCGCTGACCTTGGCGTTGCAGACCGTGGTCCAGAACGCCTCGTCGCGCACCGCGTCGGTGGTGCACAGGCCGACATGGCTGAAGCCGGTGATGCCGGCATCGCGGCTGCCGTGGTAGCGGCGCGCGCCCACCTGTGGGCGCCAGACCAGCTCGATGCGGTTGCCGGTGGGGTCGCGGAAGGCGATGAAGTCGTGGACCTTGCGCTCGGCCGCCTCGGCCGCGGTACCCCGGTGCACCGGGTGGCCGAGGCGTTCGAGTTCGGCGCCGGCGGCGTCGAGTGCCGCGCGGCTGGCCACCTCGAATGCCACCGCCTGATCGGCCGGGTCGCCTTCGACATAGCACAGCGTGTGCTCGCGCCGGTCGGATTTGAAATAGGTCGCGCCGCGGCTGCGCTCGCTCACCTCCAGGCCCAGGATCGACGTCGCGTAGCGGGTCGCGCCTTCCAGGTCGCGGGTTCCCAGGCGCACGTAGCAGACGTCGAGCAGGTCGATCACGCGCTGCGCACTCCCTTCAACGCCGGCCGCGCAGGGGTGCCTGCGGGCGCGGCGGCGGACTCTGCGAGGTACTCGGCGATCCGGCACGCGCTGCCCCAGGCGCAGTGCGAGGCGGCGCCGGCGGCGAACTGGCGTGGCCGCCGCGGTGCGCCGTCGTGGCGCTCGTCCCCGGTGACGAGGCTGTAGTGGACACCGTCCGGCCCTTCGAAGCTGACGAAGGCCTGGCCCGAGGCCGGGCGGCGCCCCGGGCCGTGGGCCAGCGCGATCCCGGCCTCGGCCAGGCGGTAGGATTGCTGCATCACGTGGTCCAGGGTCTCGACCTCGAATTCGGCGGCGAGCACGCCGGCTGCATTCGACGGATGCACCGAGAGGCGGTGGTGCGCGCCGTCGTCCAGGGCCAGGTAGGCCGCGTCGCCGATCCAGTCGGCCACGCGCAGCCCGAATACCTCGCACCACAGTGCCTCGTCGGCGACCGCGTCGGTGCTGCGCAGGGCCACGCCCGCCAGCCCGGTCATGCCCGAGTCGCGCGCGGCAAAGAAGCGCCAGCCCTGGTCCTGCGGCCGTACCACCAGTTCCACCGCCACCCCGCCCGGGGTGGTGAAGCGGCCGAGCGCGCGCACGTTGCGACGCGCGGCCAAAGCCGGGTCCGGCTGCAGGGCGATGTCGCGCGCGGCCAGCGCCTGCGCCGCCGCATCGAGCGCGGCCACGTCGCCCAGCTGCAGGCCGATGGACGAGCCGCCGCGCGGCGCCTGGCCGTCGTAGAGCAGGGTGTACTGGCGCGCATCGGAACGGAACGCGGCCTCCCCGGCATTGCGCCAGGCCGGCTGAAGGCCCAGCTCTGCGCTGGCGAAGGCGGCGGCGCGGTCGAGATCGCGGCTGGCGAGCACCAGGTAGCGCAGCTGTTCGATGGCAATCGGCATGGTGCGGACCCTTCTCGGCGACGACGATTGACGGGGCGATCGATATTGATTGCGGGCGCTGCGGACGAGAAGACCGCCGCAGCTCAGCCCAGGCGGCGCTGCACGATCCGGGCGAACACGGCCGCGGCGACCGGCAGCAGCTGGTCATCGAACCGGAACGTGGGGTGGTGGCACATCGCACTGTCCATGCCCAGGAACAGGTAAGCGCCGGGCCATTGCTCGAGCATGTAGGAAAAATCGTCGGAGAACGGGTACGCGCGCAGGTCTGTCTTGACGTGTTCGCGTCCCAGCACGTCGCCGATGGCCTCGGCCGCCAGCGCCGCCTGTTCGGGTGCGTTGACGCAAGGCGGGCACGAATGCGGGATCTCGAGTGCGATGCTGCATCCGGAGATCTGCGCATAGCCTTCGCACAGCGCACGCAACCGTCGCAGGAGTTCTTCGTGCACCTCGCGCGACAGGGAACGGATGGTGCCGCTGAGTGTGGCGGTCGCGGGAATGATGTTGTGGGTGGTGCCGGCCTGCAGCGAACCCACGTTGATCAGCGCCGCTTCCATCGGGTCGATGTGGCGGCCGACGATGGCCGGAATCTCGACCGCCAGGCGCGCGGCGACCTGCAGCGGATCGGTGGCCTTGTGCGGCGCGGCGGCGTGGCCGCCGACGCCTTCGATGGCGATCTCGAACACCGCCAGCGACTGCAGCGTGGCGCCGCTGCGCACGCTGGCTTCACCGGCCGGCAAGGCGGGCATGTTGTGGAACGCGTAGACCTCGTCGCAGGGCCAGCGGTCGAACAGACCGTCCTCGATCATGCGGATCGCGCCGCGGCCGCCTTCTTCGGCCGGCTGGAAGATCAGCACGACGCGGCCCGATGCCGGCGGATGCGCGACCAGATGCTCGGCAGTGCCAAGCAGCGCGGCCGTATGGCCGTCATGCCCGCAGGTGTGCGCAACGCCGGGGCGTTGTGAACGGAACGGCAGATCGCTCTGCTCGTCCATCGGCAGCGCATCCATGTCCGCGCGCAGACCGATCGACAGGCCCGGTTTGCCGCTGTCGATCACCGCAACGACGCCGGTGCCGCCGAGGCCCTCGTGCACCTGCAGGCCGAGGTTGCGCAACACCTCGATCACCAGCGCGGACGTGCGTTCTTCCTCGAAACCCAGTTCCGGCCAGGCATGGATGCGATGCCGCCATCCGGTCATCCGGGGCGCAAGCGCGCGGAGCGGGGCGGGGACGGCGGCCATCGGGGCGACTCCGGAAGTGGGTTGGGTTCTCGACAGACCGATCACAGCAGAGCGGCCCGGCGCTGTCAAACAAAATTTCGATATTTATGGGACATCGGAAAAAAAATGAGGCATGATCCGGCCAACGAAGGTTCGAATTTCGACTTTTAAGCGGTCGAGCGGTGCCGCATCAGCGTCCTGCGGCCTGTCTTGGACCGGAAATTTCCGGCAATCCGATTGCATTCATCACGGACAGACCATGACCTCTCCCGCAGCCCAGTCCCAGGCGGCACACCTCCCCATCCTGACGCATTACATCGGTGGCAGGCCGGTCACTTCCAGTCGCCCGTGTTTCGACAACATCGACCCCGCGACCGGGCAGGTCGTCGGCCGGGTGCACGAGGCGGATGCCAGCGTCGTGGATGCGGCCGTGCAGGCGGCGCGCGCGGCGCTGCGCGGCCCCTGGGGCGAGTTCACCGATCAGCAGCGGGCGGCCGTGCTGCGCAAGGTGGCCGATGGGATCCGCGCGCGTTTCGACGAGTTCCTGGACGCGGAAGTCCGCGACACCGGCAAGCCGGTCGAACTGGCCAGCCACCTGGACATCCCCCGCGGCGCCGCCAACTTCGATGTGTTTGCCGATCAGGTCGCGCAGTCGGCGACCGAGTCGTTCCGCTCGCCCACGCCCGATGGTGGCATCGCGATCAACTACGGCCTGCGCACGCCGCGCGGCGTGATCGCGGTGATCTGCCCGTGGAACCTGCCGCTGCTGCTGATGACCTGGAAAGTGGCGCCGGCGCTGGCCTCGGGCAACACGGTGGTGGTCAAGCCGTCGGAGGAAACCCCCAGTACCACCACGTTGCTGGCCGAGGTCATGAACGAGGCAGGGGTGCCGCCGGGCGTGTTCAACGTGGTGCATGGCTTCGGTCCCGACAGCGCCGGGCAGTACCTGACCGAGCATCCGGGCGTGAACGGCATCACCTTCACGGGTGAGACCCGCACCGGGACCGCGATCATGAAGGCGGCGGCCGTCGGCGTGCGCCCGGTGTCCTTCGAGCTGGGCGGCAAGAACGCGGCGCTGGTGTTCGCCGACTGCGACCTGGACGCGGCGGTGGCGGGCGTGGCGCGCTCGGCCTTTCTCAACTCCGGACAGGTGTGCCTGGGGACCGAGCGTGTCTATGTCGAGCGACCGATCTTCGACACCTTCGTGCAGAAGCTCAAGGCCGCCGCAGAGGCCCTGCGCCCCGGCCCCCCGCACGAGACGCGCACCAGCTTCGGTCCGCTGATCAGCCGCGAACATCGCGACAAGGTGCTGTCCTATTACGCTCGGGCGCGCGAGGACGGTGCCACCGTCGTGACCGGCGGCGGCGTGCCGCAGTTGCCGGCGCCGCTGTCGGGCGGCTGGTGGGTCGAGCCGACGATCTGGACCGGATTGCCGGACGGCTCGCCGGTGCTGACCGAGGAGATCTTCGGGCCGTGCTGCCACATCGCGCCCTTCGATCGCGAGGACGAGGCGGTGACCGCGGCCAACGACACGCCGTACGGCCTGGCCACATCGATCTGGACCCGCGACGTGTCGCGCGCGCACCGCGTTGCGGCGTCGATCGAGGTCGGTATCGCCTGGGTGAACAGCTGGTTCCTGCGCGACCTGCGCACGGCGTTCGGCGGCGCCAAGCAGTCGGGGATCGGCCGCGAGGGTGGGGTCCACGGGCTGGAGTTCTACACGGAGCTGCGCAATGTCTGCATCAAGCTTTGAGTTGCTGCTGGACGCCGCGCCGGTACGCGACGCAGCGCGGGTGCTGGGCGGTGCGGCGCAATCGGTCACACCCTGCGACCCGGTGCGCCCGTTGCTGGAATCCGCGGGCATCGACGCCGCCTATGCCGTGCAGCACCTGCTGACGGCGCAGGCGCTGGAGCGCGGGCGCCGGCTGGTCGGCCGCAAGATCGGCCTGACCTCGGTTGCCGTGCAGAAGCAGCTCGGCGTGGACCAGCCCGACTTCGGCATGCTGTTCGATGACATGGCCTACGGCGACGGCGAGGAAGTGCCGCTGTCGCGCCTGATCCAGCCCAAGGTGGAGGCCGAGATCGCATTCGTCTTCGACCGCGATCTCGATGCGGAGCGCCCGACGCTGGGTCACGTGCTGGGCGCCATCGGTTACGCCCTGCCGGCGATCGAGATCGTCGACAGCCGCGTGCGTGACTGGAAGATCAGCATCTTCGACACGATCGCCGACAACGCTTCCTCCGGGTTGTATGTACTCGGCGGTTCGCCCAAGAAGATCGATGCCTTCGATCTGCGGCTGTGCGGCATGAGCCTGGAGCAGGCCGGCGAGCCGGTCTCGCTGGGTTGCGGCGCGGCCTGCCTGGGCAATCCGCTGAACGCGGTGGTGTGGCTGGCGCAGACCGCCGCCCGCACCGGCCGCCCGCTGCGTGCCGGCGACACCGTGCTGTCCGGCGCGCTGGGGCCGATGGTCCCGGTGCAGCCGGGCGATGTTTTCGAGGCGCGCATTTCCGGCCTGGGCCGGGTCGCCGCCGCCTTCTCCCGGGAGTGAGTCCATGAGCAAGCGCAAGGTCGCCGTGATCGGCTCGGGCAACATCGGCACCGACCTGATGATCAAGCTGCTGCGCCACGGCCGCCATCTGGAGATGGCGGTGATGGTCGGCGTGGATCCGGAATCCGACGGCCTGGCGCGCGCGCGCCGGCTCGGCGTGGCCACCACCCATGAAGGCCTCGACGGCCTGCGCGCGATGCCCGAGTACGCGGACATCGACATCGTCTTCGACGCGACCTCGGCCGGCGCCCACCTCCGCCACGCCGAACTGCTGCAGGCCGACGGCAAGCGCGCGATCGACCTGACCCCGGCCGCGATCGGCCCGTACACGGTGCCGGCGGTGAATCTGGACCAGCACCTGGACGCGGCCAACGTGAACATGGTGACCTGCGGCGGCCAGGCGACGATTCCGGTCGTCGCCGCGGTGGCCAAGGTCGCCCCGGTGCGTTACGCCGAGATCGTCGCCAGCATCGCCAGCAAGTCCGCCGGCCCCGGCACCCGCGCCAACATCGACGAGTTCACCGAGACCACCTCGCGCGCGATCGAATCGGTCGGTGGCGCGGCCAAGGGCAAGGCGATCATCGTGCTGAACCCGGCCGAGCCGCCGCTGATGATGCGCGACACCGTCTACTGCCTGACCGAAGGCGGCGACGAGGCCGCGATCCGCGCGTCGGTGCAGCAGATGGTCGCCACCGTCGCCGGCTACGTGCCCGGCTACCGGCTCAAGCAGGACGTGCAGTTCGAGGCGCTCGATGCGGCCGCCTGCGCCGCGATCCTGCGCCAGCCCGATGCCAAGGCCGGGCTGAAGGTCAGCGTGTTCCTCGAGGTCGAGGGCGCCGGCCATTACCTGCCGGCCTACGCCGGCAACCTGGACATCATGACCTCGGCGGCGCTGGCCGCGGCCGAGCGCATGGCCGAACTGTCGCTGGCCGGGGAGGCTGCCTGATGCGTTCCGAGAAGCTGTACATCCAGGACGTGACCCTGCGCGATGGCATGCACGCCATCCGCCACCAGTACGGGCTGGACCACGTGCGCGCGATCGCCGCCGCACTGGACCGCGCCGGCGTCGCCGCGATCGAGGTCGCGCATGGCGACGGCCTGGCCGGCGCCAGCTTCAACTACGGCTTCGGCCGCCACACCGATCTGGAATGGATCGAGGCGGTCGCCGACTGCGTGCAGCAGGCCAAGCTGACCACGCTGCTGCTGCCCGGCATCGGCACCGTGCACGAACTGCGCGACGCGGTCGCCGCCGGCGTGCGTTCGGTGCGCGTGGCCACCCACTGCACCGAGGCCGACGTCGCCCGCCAGCACATCGAGGAGGCGCGGCGGCTGGACATCGACGTCGCCGGCTTCCTGATGATGAGCCACATGACCAGCCCGGCCGCGCTGGCCGAGCAGGCGCTGAAGATGGAGAGCTACGGTGCGTACTGCGTGTACGTGACCGACTCCGGCGGCGCGCTGACGATGGACGGCGCGCGTGAGCGCGTGCAGGCCCTGCGCCAGGCGCTGAAGCCGGAGACCCAGATCGGCATCCATGCCCACCACAACCTGTCGCTGGGCGTGGCCAACAGCATCGTCGCGGTCGAGCACGGCGTGACCCGCGTCGACGCCTCGCTGGCCGGCATGGGCGCCGGTGCCGGCAACGCGCCGCTGGAGGTGTTCATCGCCGCGGCCGAGCGGATGGGCTGGAACCACGGCTGCGACCTGTTCACCCTGATGGATGCGGCCGAGGACCTGGTGCGTCCGCTGCAGGACCGCCCGGTGCGCGTGGACCGCGAGACGCTGAGCCTGGGCTACGCAGGCGTGTATTCCAGCTTCCTGCGCCACGCCGAGAAGGCCGCGGCCGACTACGGCCTGGACGTGCGCGCGATCCTGATCGAGCTGGGTGAGCGCCGCATGGTCGGCGGACAGGAAGACATGATCGTCGACGTCGCGCTGGATCTGCTGGCGCGCAGGCAGAACGCGAAGGTGGAAGCCGCATGAGCATTGATCTGAGCGCTGTGGATCTGAGCATCCTGGCCGAACGTCTCGATGGCGCCGCGCACCGCGCGACCGCGACCCCGCAGCTGGAACAGGCGATCAGCCTGGAACAGGCCTATGCGATCCAGCAGCTGAGCATCGAACGCCGGCTGCAGCGCGGCGAACGCCGCATCGGCATCAAGATGGGCTTCACCAGCCGCGCCAAGATGGTCCAGATGGGCGTGTCCGACATGATCTGGGGCCGGCTGACCTCGGGCATGCTGGTCGAGGATGGCAGCAGCATCCGCCTGGCCGACTACGTGCACCCGCGGGTCGAGCCCGAGGTCGCGTTCCTGATCGGCAAGCCGCTGTCGGGCCGGGTCACCGCACCGCAGGCACTGGCCGCGGTCGAGGCCGTCGCGCCGGCGCTGGAGATCATCGATTCGCGCTACCAGGATTTCCGCTTCTCGCTGACCGACGTCGTCGCCGACAACAGCTCCTCGTCCGGCTTCGTCGTCGGCCCTTGGCGCAGCGCCGGCACGGACCTGGACAACCTCGGCCTGGTGATGGCCTTCGACGGCCGCCCGCAGGCGTTCGGATCGACCGCCGCGATCCTCGGCCATCCGTTGCGCTCGCTGGTTGCCGCCGCACGCGTCGTCGCCGATGCGGGCGAATCGCTGCAGCCGGGCGACCTCGTGCTCGCCGGTGGCGCCACCGCGGCCAGCGCACTGGTTGCCGGCATCCATGTGTCGCTGGAGGTCGAATCGCTCGGCCGCTGCGGCTTCAATGTCGAGCAGGAGACCTGAACCATGCCGATCCTCCACGCCAACATCCTGGCTGGCCGCACCGCCGAACAGAAGCAGGCCTTCGCGCGCGCGGTGACCGAGGCTGCGGTCGCCCATCTGGGCGTGCCCGCCACCGCGGTGCGCGTGTTGATCCACGAGATCCCGCCGGCGGAATGGTTCGTCGCCGGTGAACCCAAGGGGCCGCCGGCCGGCGCCGGCTGATCCCCCGCCTCTCCACTCCGCCAGGCACCTGCAGTCGCCCAGCCATCCCGACGACGTTCAGCGACACCCGCACCTTTCGAGCGAGCCGCCCATGTCCGATGCAGTGACCCCGCCGTCCCATGCCGCTGCGCCGACGGTCTTCCCGTCGAAACTGTGGCTGCTGTTGCTGGTCGTGCTGGTCGCGACCGCGGTGGCCGAATGGATCGGGGCGATCACGATCCCGGTGTGGTCGGCCAGCATCGTGATCCTGCCGATGCTGATGACCCTGCTGGCGACCACGCTGCTGGCGGTGTGGCACCAGCGCCTGCCCGGTCCGCTGCAGCTGGGGCTGCCGGTGCAGCGCTACGCCGACAAGCTGCTGGCGACCGCGCTGCTGCTGTTCATCGTCAAGCTCGGCCTGATGGCCGGCTACAACATCGAAGCGCTGAAGAAGGTCGGCTGGGCGCTGGCGTTCCAGGAGCTGGGCCACGCCTTCGGCACGATGGTGCTGGCGCTGCCGCTGGCACTGCTGCTGGGGATCAAGCGCGAGGCGGTCGGTGCGACCTTCTCGATCGGCCGCGAGACGGCGATGGTCATCGTCGGCCAGAAGTACGGCCTGCAGTCGGCCGAGGGCCGCGGCGTGCTCGCCGAGTACATCACCGGCACCGTGCTCGGCGCGGTGTTCATCTCGCTGCTGGCCAGCGTCGTCGCCGCCAGCGGCATCTTCGACATCCGTTCGCTGGCGATGGGCGCGGGCATCGGCTCGGGCAGCATGATGGCCGCCGCGCTCGGCCCGATCACGCTGGGCCAGACGCCGGAGATGGTGCGCGAGCTGACCGCGATCGCCGGTGCCGCCAACCTGATCGCCGGCGTCGTCGGCTTCTACTTCGCCGCGTTCATCACCCTGCCGGTCGCGAACTGGCTGTACCCGCGGCTGGAGCCGATCCTCGGCCGCACCGCGCTGGCCCGCAGCGCGCCGTCGACCAGCGACCTGGACGTGGCCGCGGCGATGGAAGGCGAGGACGACCGTCCGGGCTTCGGCGACAGCGTGCTGGCACTGGCGCTGATGGTCGTCGGCATCACCCTGAGCAACTGGATCGGGCACGGCGTCGCGCCGCTGCAGACGCTGCCGGGCGTGCTGATCATGGTCGGCATCGTGCTGGTTGGCCTGCTGGTCAAGCAGGCGTTCCGCAAGCTGCCGCTGATGCTGTTCCTGGCGATCGGCGCGACCCTGGTGACGATCCCCGGTGGCTGGCCGCTGGCCGGACGCGCCGCCGAACTGATCAACCAGGTGCAGTTCATGAGCATCACCACCACCGTGCTGGCGCTGGCGGGTTTCGCCGTGGCGCGCAAGCTGCCGATGTTCCGGCGCCTGGGTTGGCGGATCGTGCTGGTATCGCTGACCGCGGCAACCGGCGCGTTTCTCGGTTCGGCGACGGTGGCCGAACTGTTCCACTGACCGCTCGACCGAGGGCGGCCTCGGCGCCTGCGACGATCGGGCGATCCTCTTGCGCCTGCCGATGCCGCAACTCCAGGACTACGCGATGGCAGTCAGCACCTTCGACCTCTACAAGATCGGCATCGGCCCCAGCTCCTCGCACACGGTCGGGCCGATGCGCGCGGGCGCGCGCTTCGTGCGCCGCTGGCTGGAGGTCCCCGGCCGCCTGGACGAGGTGGCGCGGGTGCGCGCCGAAGTGTTCGGCTCGCTGGCGCTGACCGGCCGCGGCCACGGCACCGACAAGGCGGTGATGATGGGCC
>JAFAFY010000413.1 GCA_023423235.1 Pseudomonadota bacterium | reverse complement strand
GCGCACAGGTCGCAGGCCAGCGCCTGCGCCACCGGCGTGCCCGCCGCCAGCAGCATCGCCGCAAGACGCGGATGGGTGCCGAGGCCGAGCATGCGCCGGCCCAGCGGGGTGATCGCATCGCCGCCATCGAAGGCGCCCAGCCGGCGCAGCAGTTCGCGCGCCGCCGCCAGCGCGCCGGGCGGCGGCGGGTCGGGAAAGCGCAATCGGGCATCGCCCCAGGCGGCCAGCTCCAATGCCAGCGCCGCGAGCTCGACCTGGGCGATCTCGGGCCGCCGCTGCGGCTCCAGCCGCTGCGATTCCGGCCACAGCCGCAGGGCCACGCCGGGTGCGACACGGCCCGCGCGGCCGGCGCGCTGGTCGGCCGAGGCCTGGGTGATCGCCACCACGTCCAGCCGCGAGAACCCGCTGTTGGGATCGAAGCGCGGCTCGCGCGCCAGGCCGCTGTCGATGACGATGCGCACGCCCGGCAGGGTGACGCTGCTCTCGGCGACATTGGTCGCCAGGACCACGCGGCGGCGGCCGTCGCCGGCAGGCTGCAGCACGTGCGCCTGCGCCTCGACCGCCAGTTCGCCATGCAGCGCCAGCACTTCGATGTCCGCGGGCAATGCGGCCTCGAGCAGTTGCCGGCAGCGCGCGATCTCGCGCTGCCCGGGCAGGAACACCAGCGCATCGCCCGGATGCGTGGCCAGCGCGTCGGCCAGCACGCGCCGCACCTGCTGTTCCAGCGCCTCGTCACGCCGCGCCGGCGCATGCGCGACCTCGACCGGGAAGCTGCGCCCCGCACTGGACAGCCGCGGCGCATCCAGCCACTGGGCGATGCGCGCGCCGTCGAGCGTCGCCGACATCACCACGATGCGCAGATCCTCGCGCAGCCCGGCCTGCACGTCGCGGGCCAGCGCCAGGCCGAGGTCGCCGGCAAGGTGGCGTTCGTGGAACTCGTCGAACAGCAGCGCACCAATCCCCGCAGCGCCGGGCGTCCCGCCACCCAGCTCGGGATCGTCCTGCAGCATGCGCGTGAGGATGCCCTCGGTGACCACCTCGATGCGCGTGCGCGCCGACACCCGGTTCTCGAAGCGGATGCGGTAGCCGACGGTGCCGCCAACGTCTTCGCCCAGCTGCCGGGCCATGAACATCGCCGCCGAACGCGCCGCCACCCGGCGCGGTTCCAGCATCACGATCCGCCGCCCCTGCAGCCAGTCGGCCTGCAGCAGCGCCAGCGGCACCTGGGTGGTCTTGCCGGCGCCCGGCGGCGCCTCCAGCACCAGGCGCGGATGCGCGGCCAGGCTGCCGAGGATGTCGGGCAGCAGCGGCGAGATGGGGAACACGGGAGCGGGCGCGGCAGCGGTCACGGCGCACAGGCTAACGGGGTCACGCATCGACGTCGATGCGCCGCGCGGATGCATCGCGCATTGGCGCGTGCAAGGGTTTGCCCCGGTTACCTGAAGCGATGCGCGGCCGCTAGATTCGCCCGGTCCCCCACGCCGGAACCGCCATGCGCCGTCACCCTGCCCGTGTTCCCGCCGCCCTGCTGTGCGGCCTTGGCCTGCTGGCCGCCGCGCCCGCGGCGCTGGCCGAGGTCTTCATCAACGAGCTGCACTACGACAACAACGGCGCCGACAGCGGCGAGGCGGTGGAGATCGTCGCCACCGCCGGCGAGGACCTGTCGGGCTACCGGGTGTGGCTCTACAACGGCAGCAACGCGCCCAACAACGCAACCACCTACGGCAATGTCGCGGTGCCGGCGGCGCAGACACGTGCCTGTGGCGCGACGGTCGCCATCGCCACCGTCGGCTGGCCGCGCGACGGCCTGCAGAACGGCCCCAACGACGGCATCGCGCTGGTCGACGGCGCCGGCAACGTGGTCCAGTTCATCAGCTACGAAGGCACGATCATCGCCGGCAACGGCCCCGCGGCCGGCCAGAGCAGCCAGAACCTGCCGGTCTCGGAAAGCGCGAGTGCGCCGGTCGGCAGTTCGCTGCAGCTCAGCGGCAGCGGCCAGGCGGCGGCCGACTTCGACTGGGCCGGCTCGGCGCCGCACAGCTTCGGCGCCTGCAATGCCGGCCAGACCTTCTCCGGCAGCGGTGGCGGCGGTGGCGACAACACCCCGCCCGCGATCACATCGACCACGCCCGTCAATGGCGCCAGTGATTTCCCCGCAGCCGGCGACCTGTCGGTGCACTTCAGCGAGCCGGTGACGCTGGCCAGCGGCGCGTTCGCGCTGCAGTGCGCGACCTCGGGCACGGTGGCGCTGGCGCACGCCGGCAGCGGCGACCTGTTCGCGATCGGTACCGGCACCGCGCTGCATGGCGGCGAGAGCTGCACACTGACCATCCGTGCCGCAGCGGTCACCGATGCGGACGGCCTGCGTCCGGCGGCCGACACCACGGTGGCCTTCACTGTCGCCGGGGGCGGCGGTGGCGGCAGCGGCTACTACAGCCGGGTCAACACCAGCAGCCCGGCGCAGCTGCGCTGTTCGCTGCACGCCACGATCCGCGGACACACCTCGTATCCCTACAGCGGCGGCAGCACCAACACCTGGACCATCCTGGAGATCGCCGACGAGGACCCGAACAACAGCAACAACATCCTCGACGTCTACCGCAACCGCAGCTATCCCAAGGTCAGCGGACGCGCGGGCCAGGGCAGCGGCCTGACCTACAACCGCGAGCACACCTGGCCGAAATCGCTGGGCTTCCCCGGCACCACCGGCAACAAGGGCCTGCCCAACGCGCCGCATACCGATGCGCACATGCTCTATCTCTCCGACACCGACCACAATTCCGTGCGCGGCAACAAGCCCTACGCCGACTGCCCCGCGCAGGCGAACTGCAGCGAACAGGTCACCGAGGCCAACGGCGGCATCGGCGGCGGCAGCGGCGCGTTCCCGGGCAACTCCAACTGGAGCAACGCCAGCAGCTTCCAGACCTGGCGCCACCGCAAGGGCGACATGGCGCGCGCGGTGCTGTACATGGCGATCCGCTACGAGGGCGGCGCGCACCCGACCAGCGGCCAGTCCGAGCCCGACCTGGAACTGACCGACGACCGCAGCCGGATCGTCGGCACCTCGTCCTCGCCGGCCTACATGGGCCTGCTGTCGACGCTGCTGGCCTGGCACCAGGCAGATCCGCCGGATGCGCGCGAGCGCGAGCGCAACGAAGTGGTCTACAGCTTCCAGGGCAACCGCAACCCGTTCATCGACCACCCGGAATGGGCCAGCGCCGCGCTGTTCAACAGCACCCGGCCAGCGAGTTGCCAGTTGGCGAACTGACCAACGGGCGAACTGAAACGCACGCACGAGGTCACGCGCACAAGGCCAAGGGTGCCCCGGCGTCAGCGCGTCGCGGGCACCAGCCGATGCAGGCGCAGGCC
>JAFAFY010000412.1 GCA_023423235.1 Pseudomonadota bacterium | reverse complement strand
CTGTGCTTCATCAGCGCGGTCAAGGGCGCGGATGGCGAAATCGTGCACCTGCCGTCGCCGCCGTCGCTGACCTTCGGCGAGCGCGACCCCGCGCGCAATGGCAGCCCGCGCACGCGCGCCTTCGAGGCGCTGTGCGCGCAGGCGCCTGGATTCGAGACGGTGCGCAGCGACGACTTCCTGCAGGCCGCCTGGAACAAGTTCTCCTTCCTCGCTGCGCTGGCTGCGGCAACCTGCCTGATGCGCGCGAGCATCGGTCGCATCGTCGCCACCGAAGGCGGCGTGGATTTCCTCGCTGCGCTGCACGACGAATGCCTGGCGGTCGCCGCGGACGCGGGCCACCCGATTGCGACCGGCGCCGCGCAGGGCGCGCACAAGCTGTTGACCCAGGCAGGATCGACCACCACCGCATCGATGCTGCGCGACCTCGAATCCGGACAGGATGTGGAAGCGGGACATATCGTCGGCGACATGTGGCACCGCGCCCGGGCCGCGGACATCCCGGCGCCGCGGCTGCAGGCGGCGTGGTGCCACCTGCAGGCCTATCGCAGCCGGCGCGCGACGCCGGCTACGCCCTGAGCGCGCCATCTTGATCGCGCCCACCCGGGCGCGCTGCGTCGGGCGTGCACAGCGCATGCACCCTGGGCGCGGCGTCGCAGTCGCGCAATGGCGCCTCTGCTAGGCTCGGTCGGTTCCTGGAACCGGAGTGTGATGCACATGCCTGTTGCGCAATCCCGCAGTACGCGCCTGCCTGCCGTGTCGATGGCCACCCTGCTCGCACTGGCGCTGGCGGCCTGCGATGGCGTCGGCGCACCCGAGCCCGGCAAGCCGGAGACCCCCGTGCCGGCCGATCCGGCCGCGCCTGCACCGGATGCGCCGGAACAGGCCCCGGATGCCGAGGTCGACCCTGCCGACCCCGTGGCCGGTGGCGACCCGATCCTGACCCAGGTCGCCAGCCTGGGCGGCGCGATGCAGGCGGCGATCGAGCGCTGCGAACCGCAGCACGATGCCGCCCGGCTGGCCGAAGCCAAACGCCAGCAGCGCGAGCTGTTCGTGCAGATGGGCGGCGACGGCGCCGGGTTCGACAGCGGCTTCGGCGCCGCCTACGACAAGGTCCGCAGCGAGTTCGCCAGCGCCACGCCGGCGCAGCACAAGCAGCTTTGCGACGAGCTGGCCGAGGTCGCGGCGCAGGCCCAGGGTTGAGCGCGATGGCGGTGCGATGACCGGACGAGGCGGACCGCGGGGTCCGCCTGGTCGTTCTTCTCCCGCATGCGGTACTGGAAAAACCGGGCTTCGTGCCGCCCGGACGCATCGACCTGCGGTTGCACGCGCTTGCAGCGATCGCGCACGCGGCGCCGCCGTGCGCGCCGCGCCATTCAATCGCGCGCGCTGTCCCCGGCAGTGAAATCGCCGCCGATGAACACCGACAGCGCAGCCGGGTCGAGATGCCGCGCCATCGCCGCCTGCACCGCCTCGGGCGTGAGCGCGCGCAAGCGGTCCTCGAACGCGGCCGAGTAGGCCAGGGTGCGGCCGAGGTAGAGGTTGCCGGCGATCTGCGTCACCAGTTCACCATCGTTGGCGCGTGCGGTCCGGCGCGCACGCAGCATGCCCTCGCGCGCTTCGTGCAGTTCGTCTTCGCCGATGCCCTCGGCCAGCAGGCGCTGCAGTTCCTCGCGCAGCGCCGTCTCGACCCGGGCGATGTTCTCCGGCGCGGCGATCGCGTGCGCCGACCAGCTGCCGGCATCGTCCAGTGCGCTGGCGCTGAAACTCGAACCCACGCCGTAGCTCAGGCCCTCGCGCTGGCGGATGCGGTCGGCCAGTCGCGATTTCATGCCACCACCACCGAGGATCTGGTTGCCCAGCACCAGCGCCGCGTAGTCGGGATGGTCCTGGTCGATCTGCAGCGCCTGCCGCGCCAGCAGCACCGCATTGGGCTTGTCCGGCGTCTCCAGCCGCTGCTGCGTGGCCGCCACCGCGTGGTAGGGCTGGGCGATGCGCGCGAAGGGCGTGGGCGTGGTCCAGTCGCCGAACAGGGTATCGAGCTGTGCGCGCAGCGCATCGGCGTCGACATCGCCCACGATCGCGATCGTCGCGCCATCGCCCATGCCGTAGAAGCGCCGGTGGAAATCGCGCACCGCGCCCGGCTGCAGCGCCTGCAGCGCGGCCAGCTGGGCCTCGAAATCGGCGACGTGGTAGGGGTGCCCGGGCGGCCAGCGGTCGAAATGCCGCTGCAGCGCCAGCCCGGCCACCGCGCCCGGCTCGCTCATGCTGCTGCGCACGCCGGTGAGCGATTGGCTGCGGAGTTGCTCGAATTCGGCCTCGGGAAACGCCGGTGTCTGCAGCAGGCCGGCGATGAGTTCCAGCAGGGCTGCGATGTTGTCGCGGTCGCTGCTCGCCGCGATGGTGACGTTGGATGCGCTGCCGCCGATCTGCAGCGACGACTGCAACGCGACCAGGCGCTGCGAGATCGCGGCGCGGTCGAGTCCGGCGCCGCCGCGCATCAGCATCGAGGCGGCCAATGCGCCGGCTTCGGCCTGGCCGTGCAGGCTGGCCGCATCGCCCAGGCGCAGGGTCATCCGCAGCTGCACCACCTGGCCGCGGTTGGCCTTGTCCAGTATCGCCACGCGGGTGCCGTTGGCCAGCGACCAGGTGCGGGTGCGTGCATCGATGTTGGCCGGCGACGGGTCGAAGGCCTCGCCGGCGGCCACGGCTTCGCCGCCGCGGTAGTCCTGCAGCAGCGCCTCGGCCGAGGGCGCCTCGGCGATGGTCACGCGCTCGACGTTGTCGGCGGGCAGGAAGCGCCCGCTGGTGCGGTTGTCGCGGCGCAGGTAGGTCGCGGCCACGCGCGTCACGTCATCGACGGTGACGCGCTCCAGCCGCTCGCGCGCCAGCAGGAACAGGCGCCAGTCGCCCTGCGCGATCGCTTCCGACAGGGCCACGCCCACCGCATTGGGGTCGCGCATCGCCAGCCGCTGGCCGGTGACCAGGCGCTGGCGCGCGGTCTCGACCTCGGCCTCGGTGAACGGCGTCGCCGCGGCGTCTTCCAGCAGCGCCAGCAGGTCGGATTGCAGCCGGTCCAGATCGCTGCCAGCCGGGGCCTCGGCCAGGAACAGCAGGTAACCCGGCTCGTCCATGCTGAAGTGGCTGGCGGAGACGCCGGTCGCCTGGCCGCTTTCCACCAGCGCGCGGTGCAGGCGGCCGCTGGGCGTGTTGCCCAGTACCTGGGCCAGCACCGCCAGCGCCGCGTTGTCGTCGTGGCGCGCGGCGGGCACGTGGTAGCCGGCGCCCAGATACGGCGTGTTGCCGACGCGCCGCACCACCACGTGGCGTTCGCCGTCCTGCGCGGGCTCGCGGGTGTAGGTGACCGGCAGCGTGCGTTCGGGACGCGGCAGGCGGCCGAAGGTGTCGGCCACCACCGCGTAGGCCTGCGCGGGGTCGAAATCGCCGGCGATCACCAGCACCGCGTTGTCGGGCTGGTACCAGGTCCGATAGAACGCCTGCAGCCGCTCGATCGGCACGCCCTCGACATCGCTGCGCGCGCCGATGGTCGTGTTGCCGTAGTTGTGCCAGGCGTAGGCGCTGGAGAGGATCCGCTGCATCAGCGCGCGTACCGGGTTGTTCTCGCCCGATTCCAGCTCGTTGCGGACCACGGTCATCTCGCTGTCGAGGTCGCTGCGGGCGATGTGCGAATTGACCATGCGGTCGGCTTCCATCGCCAGCAGCCAGGCCAGCGTGTCGGGATCGCTGGCGAAACTGGCGAAGTAGTTGGTGCGGTCCAGCCAGGTGGTGCCGTTGAAGCGGATGCCGCGCTTGCGCATCTCGCCGGGGATGTCGGCGTGGACCGGCGTGCCCTTGAACACCAGGTGTTCGAGCAGGTGCGCCATGCCGGTCTCGCCGTAGTGCTCGTGGCGCGAGCCGACGCGGTAGGTCACGTTGACGGTGGTGACCGGCTTGCTCGGGTCGGGGAACAGCACCAGGCGCAGGCCGTTGTCGAAGCGGTACTCGTCGATGCCCTCGGCGCTGTGCACCGGCGTATCCGGCATGGCGTCGGGCGACGCTGTGGTGGATGCGATGCCCGGCAGCGCCGCGGCAAGCATCGCCAGCAGCAGACACGCCTGCAGACCGATGCGCATGGAGTCCCCTGTTTCGCGCGGAAGATCGGCGAAAATAGCAGATCGCGCGCGCAGCCCTGCCGCGCCGGGTGGATGGATGCGATGACGATTGCAGTGCGGTATGCGGACCCGTGGCTGGCGGTGGTGGACAAGCCGGCCGGGATGATGGTCCACGACAGCAAGCTGGCGCGCGGCGAGCAGGAGTTCCTCGCCGACCATCTGCGCGCACAGTTCGGGCGTCCGATCTTCCTCGCCCACCGGCTCGACCGCGCCACCAGTGGCTGCCTGCTGGTCGCCTTCGACCGCGACACCGCCGGCGCGCTGGGCGAGCAGCTGATGTCGCGCAGCGTGGACAAGCACTACCTCGCCATCTGCCGCGGCTGGCCGGAGGCCGCGCTGCTGGTCGACCACCCGCTCGACGGCGGCCCGGGCAAGCCGTTGAAGAAACCGGCGCAGACCCGCTTCACCCTCCTGGCCACGACCGAGCTGGCCTTGCCTTCGGCGGGATTCGCCACCTCGCGCTATGCGCTGCTGCGCGCCGAGCCGCTGACCGGCCGCTTCCGCCAGATCCGCCGCCACCTCAAGCATCTTTCGCATCATCTGATCGGCGACACCAGCCACGGCGATGGCCGCCACAACCGCAACTTCCGCATGCTGGGCGTGCAGCGCATGCTGCTGCATGCCGAGCGGCTGGCCTTCACCCATCCCGCCACCGGACAGCGACTGGCGATCGGCGCGCCGCCCGACCCCGCGTTCGAGCGCGCGCTGCTGCTGTTCCCCGGCAGCGCCGCGGATTGATTGCCGTGCAGCGGCCCGCGTGGCCGCCGCGCGATGACGCGGCTTCGCGTCTCCGATCCGACACCGGCCTGCGTCTACAATCGCCGCCGATGACCACGACCACGCCAACCGGGCCGGCCATTCCCGAGCAGGAACTGGTGGAACGCTTCGTGCGCGCCAGCGGGCCGGGTGGGCAGAACGTCAACAAGGTGTCGACCGCGGTCGAGCTGCGCTTCGATATCGCCAACTCGCCGTCGCTCGACGAGGCAGTGCGCGCACGGCTGCTGGCCAAGCGCGACCGCCGCCTGACCGACGAGGGCGTGCTGGTGATCAACGCCCAGCGCTTCCGGACCCAGGAGCGCAACCGCGAGGACGCACGCGAGCGCCTGGCGGCATTCATCGCCAGCGGCCTGCAGGCGCCGCGCAAGCGCATCGCGACCCGGCCCACGCGCGGCGCCAGAGAGCGGCGACTGGGCGAGAAACGCGAACGCAGTACCATCAAACGGGGTCGCGCCGGACGCGACTGGGACTAGTCAGCACCGCACGCCCGACCAGCACATCAGCACAGCACGCATGAGCACAGCCAACCACGACCTCCTGATTCCGGTGCCGCCCAACGCGCCGCGCGTCAAACCCAGCCGGCTTGCCCGCTTCGTCGGCCGCAACATCCTGCGGATCGGTGGCTGGCGCGTGGTCGGCACCTTGCCCGATGTCTCGCGGCTGGTGCTGATCGGCGCGCCGCATTCCTCCAACTGGGACGGGCTGTGGGCCTTCGCCGCCAAGGCCGCGCTGGGACTGGACGTACGCGTGCTGGGCAAGGAATCGCTGTTCCGGGTGCCGGTGCTGGGCTGGGTGCTCAAGCGCCTGGGGGTGATCCCGGTCGACCGCAGCCGCGCCTCGAACGTGGTCCAGCAGGCGGCCGCGGCGCTCAACGGCGGCCGTCCGTTCTGGTACGGGCTGGCGCCGGAAGGCACGCGCAGCCGGGTCGAGCGCTGGAAGTCGGGCTTCCTGAAGATCGCGCGCGCGGCCAACGTGCCCATCCTGCCGATGTACCTGCACTATCCCGACCGGGTCATCGGTTTCGGCCCGCTGTTCCAGCCCGGCGACGACGCCGACGCCGACATGGCACGCATCCGCGCCTGGTATGCGCCATGGATCGGCAAGAATCGCGGCACGGTGTGAGTCGCGCGGCCCGCGCCGGGCGCGGCGGATGACCGCGCCCGCGCGCCGCTTCGTCCTGGGCATCGCCGTTGGTGTTGCCGTGGCCGCGACCGTGCTCGGCATCTGGTTCGTATTCGTGCTGCCGCAAACCTCCGGCATCGTGCCCGCCGACCACGGCAGCGCGGCACTGGCCGCGGCTGCCGGCAACGAAGCGACGCAGGCCGCGCAGGCGCAACAGCAGGCACGGGCGCGCGCGCAGGCGCAGGCC
>JAFAFY010000359.1 GCA_023423235.1 Pseudomonadota bacterium | reverse complement strand
TTCCGGCGAGACCAGCGCCGGCGGCGCCTCGCGCATCGCCGCCGAGGTGGTACGCGCGCAACCGGACGTGGTGATCATCGCGCTGGGCGCCAATGACGGCCTGCGCGGCCTGCCGCTGGCCGAGGCCCGGCGCAACCTGGCGCGCATGATCGGCGCCTCGCAGCATGTGGGCGCCAAGGTATTGCTGGTGGGCATGCGCATGCCGCCGAACCTGGGCCCGGACTACACCGCCGGCTTCGAGCGCAACTACCGCGACCTGGCGCAGCTGTTCGACACCGCGCTGCTGCCGTTCCTGCTGGAGCCGGTGGCCGCGGACCGCGGCAATTTCCAGGACGACAACCTGCACCCGACCGTCGAGGCGCAACCGGCGATCCTCGACCACGTGTGGCCGGCGCTGCAGCCGTTGCTGCGCTGAGGCAGGGGGTTCGTCGCCGGGTCGTCGCTGGGATGCTTCATCGCGGATTCTGGTCCGTCGAGGCATCGGCCGCAGGCGCCTGTTGCTAGATGAGGTGTTCGCTCTTCCGGCAGCCAGGAAGCAGCCGGGGACATGCGCGCCACCCTCTCCAGGTGACGGCAACCTGCGTCCCTGATTAGCACGAACCTTCAGCAACACGGTTTTACCCTCCTCCCCCGCATGCGGGGGAGGGTTTGGGTGGGGGCAAAGGAGCCCTCATCCGCCCTCCGGGCACCTTCTCCCGCACGCGGGAGAAGGGAGACTGAAGGATCGTGCTAATCAGGACCTGCGTTGGACCACGCGCGTCATTCATCGGGATGCAGCGCAAGACACGGGGTCACCGCCTGCGTGGGGCGTCGGGGTCCGAGGAATCGCAGGCGATCCGCTGCGCTCGGGCCACCCGGAGAAACGCCATCACTTGAACAGAACCCCGTCGCTCCCGCGCAAGCGGGAGCCCATTGCCTTTGCGGCCAAGAAACACCAACGCCACCGGACCCCGCTGCCTGCGAAGGACGACGGCACCCAGTCAGCGTCGAGGCCGGACCGGATCGACGCCGGCAGCCGTGGTCGCGCGCCGATCCGTAAAGCCACGCCACTGCATCAAGGCGCCGGCGCGTCCTGCAACAGCGGGTAGGGATTGATCGGCTCGCCCTTCCACCACTGCTTCTCCGGCCCGAGCCGGAAGATGGCGAAATGCAGGTGCGGCGCGGCCGGGTCGGCATTGCCGGTGCTGCCGACGCTGCCCAGCACGTCGCCCTGGCGCACGCGGTCGCCCTCCTTCAGGCCCGGCGCGTAGGCCTGCAGGTGCGCGTAGTAGTAGGCGTAGCGGCCACTTGGCTCGAACTGGTAGATGGTCAGCCCGCCGCGCTCGCTGTCGAACAGTTTCTCGATGGTGCCGTCGGCCACCGCCAGCACCGGCGTGCCGGCCGGCGCCATGATGTCGAGCGCCTCGTGTTGCCGTTCGCCGCTGCGGGCATCGCTAAAGGTATCCGACAGCGCCGCGCGGGCGATGCCGGCGACGGGGATGCGCAAGCCGCCCGGCCCCGCATCGCTTGCCGGCGTGTCGGCAGTGGGCGGCACTGCGGTGGCCGGCGGCATCGCCAAGGGGCCAGCCGCGGCGGGCATGCCCACGGTCGCTGCACCGCCGCTGCCCGGCAACGCCTGCTGCGTGGGCGCTTGCGTCGTGGGCGACGGCATGGCGGCAGTGTCGTGGGCCGCGTCATCGCCCGGGCCGCCAGCGACGCGCACTCCCGACGAAGACTCTGCGTTGGCCGGCGCGGCAGTGATCGACGCCGCGTCCGGCACGCGATCACCGCGCCACAGCCACAGGCCGGCATTCACCGCGACCAGCAGCACGGCCACCAGTGCCAGCACGATCAGCGCACGCATGACGGCCCTACTCCTGCAGGACCACGGTGGTGCCCGGCTTCACCGCATCGGCCACGCGGCGCGCGCTCCAGTTGGTCAGGCGGATGCAGCCGTGCGATTCGGTCTTGCCGACGTTGGCCGGTTCCGGCGTGCCGTGGATGCCGTAGTGCGGCTTGGACAGGTCGATCCAGACCACGCCGACCGGATTGTTGGGGCCGGGCGGCAGCACCGCCTTGGCATGCGAAGGGTCGGCATCCCAGAACAGGTCCGGGTTGTAGTGGAACGTGGGGTTGCTGGCGACGCCTTCGATCTTCCACTCGCCGACCGGCAGCGGGTCGTGGCGGCTGCCGGTCGAGGCCGGGAACTGGGCATAGACCTTGCCGGCGGCGTCCACCAGCCGCAGCACCGCATCGGAATCGTCGACGACCACCTGCGCTGGCTCGGCCAACGGCGCAAGGTCGGCCACGTTGGGCACCACGATGCGCGCGCCGGCCTTCAACTCGACCCCGGGATTGAGCCGCGCCAGCAGCGCCGGGGCCATGTGGAAGCGTTCGCCCAGCGCCTCGGCCAGGGTTTCGAAGCCCAGTGCCTCGTGCCTGGACTTCGCCATCATGTCCTCGGGCAATGCGCGGAACGGCCCTGCGACATCCTCGGCCGTCAGCGTGTGGGTCACCAGCGCCGGTGGCGCGCCATCGGTCAGCGCCGCCCAGGTGTCGGCATCCAGCTCGCCACTGTCGGTCAGTCCGCGGCTGCGCTGGAAGGCGGCGATGGCGCGGGTGGTGTTGCTGCCGGCGCCGGCGTCGATCTCGCCGGGCGAGAAGTTGGCGCGGTCCAGCAGGACCTGTGCCCGCAGCAGCGCGGCGTCGCCGCCGTCGAGCGCCGCACCGTTGACGGCCTCGGCGGTCAGCGCGACCGGCGCCTCGCCGGTGGCCGGGGCGGCCTCCTGTGCACGCAGTTGCCAGGGCAGGCAGGCCAGCAACAGCGCACAGGCGCCGGCCAGCCACGGGCGGGCGGCGGGCGCTGGCAACGGCGACAAGTCGATCGGCGGCCGTTCAATGGTCTGGGCTGCGGTCATGCAAGGACTCCTGCGGCGAACGGACCGTCATCGTGCCGAGGCCGGATTCCGCGATACGTGAAGT
>JAFAFY010000313.1 GCA_023423235.1 Pseudomonadota bacterium | reverse complement strand
TCCGGGGTCAGGCCGATGCCGAGCACGCCGACGAAGGTCGCGCTCGGGGTCATGGCATGGGTGACGCCCAGGCTCAACGTCGCCGCGTTGGCGTCGCTGCCGATCAGCTTCACCCAGTCGGCGCCTTCGTAGCGGGTGCGCGCGCGCGCGTTGAGGCGGTCGCTGAAGGAGATGCTCAGGCTGGTGCGCTCGTTGAACGCGAATGCGACGCCGGCGCCGAAATAGTAGGCATCGCCGAGGCGCACGCTGCCGGGGTTCACCGTGGCCGGGTTGTTGTCGAGGTCGGAGAAATCGCGCGCGAACGAGCGCACGTAGCCGATGTTGCCGAACAGGATGGCCGGATCCGTGGTCTTGACCGCCGACAACCCGACCGTGGCCTGCCACAGGCCACTGCCGGTGGGCTGCTCCTCGGGCACGGCGAAACGGATGAACTCGTCCTCGTCGCGTTCGAGCACGCGCCACGGGATGCCGTAGGGTTCGCGCCCCGTCGGTGCGGTGACGCCGACGTTGAGCACGGTCTCGGGCCAGATGCCGCGCTCGCCCATCAACTTGAAGTTGGCGCTGGCATTGATGTCGCCCAGGCCCGCGCCGTCGGTCTGTTCCTGCGCGATCGCAGCCGCCGCGCCGCCGGCCCCGCCCTTCTGGTAGATGGTCTTGCGGGCGATGTAGGGCACGTCGAGGTTGAGGCTGAGCCGCGGCGACATGCCCCAGCGCGCGGCGACGTTGTAGGTGAGCGTGTCGGACTCGACGTTCTCGATGGCGATGTTGCCCAGGAAGATCGCATCCAGCGCCAGGAAGCCGTTGAGCGTGAGCTGCTTGCGATCGTAGCGGTTGTAGCTGATGCCGTTCTCCAGCGTCAGCCGGCGATTGAACAGCGCGGTGCTCTGCTGCTTGACGTCGGCGACGCTGCGGGTGTCGGCGTCCTGGGCCCGCTGCGCATCCTCGGCGGTGCCGGCGTAACCCTCTTCGGCACGCGGCGCAGGCGCGGTCGACGGCGCTGGCGCTGACGGCGGCGGCAGCTGCGCGGGAGGCGATGCGGGCGGCGGCGCTGCCGCCTGCGCGGTCACCGGCGACAGACCGCCGACACGCGACTGCAGCGCCTGGATCTGCATGTCCAGTTCGCGCAGACGGCGGACTTCCTGGGCGTAGCTCTGCTTGAGCAGGTTGAGCTCCTGCAGCAGCTGCTGCATCGCCGCACGGTCGGCCTCGGTCATCGCCGGGCGTGATGGGTCCGCCGGATCTTCGGACGCCGCGTCCTGTGCGACGACGTGGCCAAAAGGTGCAAGCGCGATGGCCAACGCGACAGCAAGCCGCTGCCGCGTACGGGGAAATGTCGATTTCAAGGTGCCCCTCCCGGACCGACCCGATGTGCGAGCTGGTGTGCGCGGCTCAAAACCCGACGCCGCGGTTCAACGCGATCGCCTGTGCCACGTTCTGGTGGATGTTCTGGCTCGACGGCAGCGACTGGCGCACGAGGTCGAGCTGCAACTGGTTGCTGACTGCCTGGCCGTCGCCGGCGATGCGGATGCTCTGGCCGACGCTGTTGGCGCCGATCCACTGCTCGGTGGCGCCCTGCCCTGCGACCTGCAGCAACACGCGCGCCGCGCCATTTTCGAAGCCGACGTGGGCGCTGGCGCCGCCGGACTGTGCGCTGGCACTGCCCGCGCCGGTAACGGATGCGCCGTCGGGCGCATCGCCGCTGCGCACGGTCAGCGTGGCGCCATTGCGGGCGAAGTTGCCGTCGCCGGCGACCTGGATGCTCTGCACCAGGCCATCGACATTGGCCAGGCCCGCGGCATCGACGTGGCGCAGGCCCGACGCCGGTTGCGCGGCAGTGCCATCGGTGATGGTCACGGTCGGCTCGAAGCTGAGCATCGGCTTGCCGGCGGACATGTCGAAACCGATCCGCAGCGCGCCCTGCACGGTCTGGCCGCTGTCGGTGGTCCAGCTCGACACCATCGACACGCCGAACCACGCGATTCGGTTGTCGCCGACGATGTAGCGTCCGCGCATCGCGCCGAGCTCGCTGTCGGGAATCTCCTGCAGCGCCGCACGCATCGGCGCCGGCGCCTGTTGTGCATGGCAGGGCCGCGCCAGGCCCGCCAGGGCCAGCGCTGCCAGTGAAACAACGGAAATCAGGATCGAGGCACGCATGATGGCGCTCCGTCAGAACAGGTCTGCGTGGGTGAAGCCGAAATCGAGCAGCTCGGCATCGGTCACCGGGCCCTGACGCGCGAACAGCACCTTGGCGCTGGGGCGGGCGACCGGTTGCAGCAACACCGTGTTGCGATCGAAATCACTGGCTATAACGATGAAGACGGCACGGGACGGCCACGATTCCAGGAACTCGGCCATCGGCACGCTGCGGTTGCCCAGGATCGGATCGGCCACCTCCACGATGTCGCCGACCACCTGCTTGAGCACGACGAAATGGCGGAACCCGCGCACGTCCATCAGGACCAGGGCGGGTACACGCAGATCGCGCAGGCGGGCTTCGTCGACGCGGTAGCCGCGTCCGCGCATGCCCAGCGACTCGACGTAGCGCTTGATGTCCAGCAGCGAAAAGCCGCGTGCCTGCACCGTTTCGGCATCGGCCAGGCCCATCATCCCCTCGATGACGGTGGCCTCGTCGACATCCAGCCGGTACGCGTACTTGAGCACCGTGGCCAGCGCGGCGGCGCCGCAGCTGTAGTCGGTGTGCTGGCGCACCAGATGGCGGAAACGCGCTTCGCGCATGCTCTCCACCGGTACCCGGTGGACTGCGCCGTTGGGCAGGATGCCGTGGAAGGCGACATCGGCCGCATGCGCCTGGGGCACGCAGAACAGGGACAGCACCGCCGCGACGGCGAGGCTTGGCAATCGCTGCAACATGACGCCTCCGTGGAAGGAAGGCCCCGCGCCACGGGGCATGTGGCGCGGGGCTTCCGGAGAAACCCGGCCAAGGGGGCAAGGCCGGGCGTCACACCTGGTGGCTTACTCGTTGCCGTTGGTGGGCGGCGGGGTCGCCGTGCTCGGCTGGGCCACCGCAAGCGCCAGGCTGTTGGCCTGCAGGTTGCCGGTACCGGCCGCCACGTTGACACCGATGTTGCCCGAGGCCTGGCTGAAGGCACTGCCCGACAGGCTGGCGTCGTTGGTCGCTGCGACGGCCACCCAGCGGGAGGTCGTCACGGTGCCACTCAGACTGGCCTGCAGGTCGCTGTAGCCCAGCTCGACGAAGCCCAGCGCGCCGGACTCGCTGCCGGAGTAGCTGCCTTCCGAGTCGGTGTCGAACGCCAGGCCACCGATCGGACCATGTTCATCCGAGCCGCGGTAGGGGTTCTTGACCGCACCCTGCGACGCGCCATCGAAATCCGCGTGGCCGATGACCGGGCCCTGCGGATGATGCTCGCCCTGCCACATGTCGGCGTAGAAGTTGGTCTGCTGGTAGGCATTGCCGCGCGACTCGGTGGAGCCGCTGGTCTGGCCTTCATACGCACCGATGCCGATCGACTGGGTATAGCCGCGCACCGGACCGCTGAGCGAGACCTGCACGGTGTCGGTCAGCTGCTCGTAGCTGCCTTCGTTGCTGGTGACGTTGCCCGAGGAGACCTGGTTGGAGCTGACGGTTGCCTGGGCGTAGGCGGCGGTCGCGACCGACGCGGCCAGCGCGTTCTTCTGCGCGTTGTTGTTGCCCGCGGCGATGTTGACACCGATGTTGCCCGACGCGGCCGAGAACGCATTGCCGCCAAGGCTGGCGTCGTTGCGCACACCCTCGTTCATGGTCAGGTTGCCGGAGCCGGACTGGTTGACGAAGATCTCCGCGTCGGCCAGGCCGAAGGCGAAGCTGGCATCGGCGGCCGAAAGCGCGGCGGCGTTGTCCTGGACGTTGTTGTCGCCGGCGGCGACGTTGAAGGCTAGGTTGCCCGAGGCTTCGGAGCCGACGTCGTCGTCGATCGAGGCGGTGTTGTCGAGCTTGTCGTTGAGGCCGAGGTTGCCGCTGACCGACTGGCGGTTGTCGATGAGCGCGATCGCGGCGGAATCGAGGTCGATGTTGCCGGTGATCGTCGGGTCGCCGCTGAAGGCGATGTCCGAACTCAGCGAGATGTCCTTGTCGATGTTCACCGACACGCCATGCTCGTTGCGCTCGCGACGGATGTCGGAGTTCACGTTCTCGGTGCGCTCGATGTTCTCGTAGACCTGGTTGGTGCGGATGCGATGGGCCTCGTCGAGGCTCTGGCTGACATCGACGGTGTAGGTCTCGGTCAGGCTCTGGTCGACTTCGATGTTGTAGCTCTCGGTCAGCGACTGGTCGATCGACTGGTTCCAGTCGAAGTTCTGGTTGACCGTGGTGTTGACCTCGGTATTGGTGTTGGTGACGTTGGTCTCGTAGTTGCGCACGTCGTCGATGGTGATGTCGTAATCGACGATCTGCCAGTCGACGGTCTGTGCCTGCGCAACGCCCGCGGTCGCAGCGCTCACGGCCACGGCCAGTACGGTCCATTTCATGTTGGTCTTCATGGTGTCCTCTCTCGCCTTCTCTGCTTTGGTTTCCCGTTGAAGTACTGGTTCACGGACCGGTCTGCACCGACATCGTCAACACGTTGCCGATGTCGTTTCCCGAACCCGCGATCTGATTGAGCTGCAGCACGCCATCGAAACCCTGCAATGCAGTGGCCTCCACCGCCGCCGTGCGGCGGACGGTGTTCGCGCTCCCCGCTTCGCTGACGTGCTGTTGCCCCGCCGACGCGAACGACGACGACAGGCTGCTGTCGTCATCGGTTTCGCGTATGCCCCGTTGCGCCAGCGACATCGCCACCATGTTGGACATGGCGTTGCGGTTGCCGCTGGCCTGATTGATCGATGCGATGCCCGACGCGCCCGCGAGCGCCTCGCCGGCGATCACCGCGCTGGCCTGCGTGGGCGCGGTGGCGTGGTCGCCGGCGCGCTGCTGCAATGCGCGCGTGCTGGCGGTCGCCTGGGTGCCGACCGCGATGCCGCGCACCGTGGCCTGCTGGTTGAAATCGCCCGCCGCCAGGTTGATCGCCAGCGCGCCAGTGGCGCCGGCGAAGGCGCGCCCGTCCATCCGCGAGTCCGCCAGGTAGGCGAGCATCTCCGGATAGTCGTCGGCGGCCAGCAGCGGCGCGGTCGCGACCAGTGCCAGCAGCAGCGCGCCGGTGCGCAGGACAGACGCGCTCACGGGCCGCCGCCATTGGCCGGCTGGCCAAGCGGGAACTGCGAGAGCGCACCGCTGACGTGCGCGCCGATGCCGCGGGTGCTGGCGCCGACCGTGCCGAGCGCACCGCCCAGCGCACCTCCGACACCGCTGCCGAGCGGATTGCCGCTGGCGCCAGCGTCGCCGGCGTCACGCACCCCGCCACCCAGCGCGCCACCGATGGCCGAGCCCACGGTCGCGGCCATGTGCCCGGTCGACTGGCCCGGACCTGGCGCCAGCTGGTTGCCGGTGTCGAGCGCGAGGAAATCGGCATCGCTCAGCTCGCCGTTGGCGAGCAGCGGCGCGAGCTGCGCGGTCGGGGTCGGGTCGACGATCAGGCCGACGCTTGGCGGCACCGGACGCACGGCCTGGCGCGCGTTGACGTCGCGCAGCAGCACCATCTCGCCGTGGTTGGCATGGACCCCGGTGCGGGCACCGGCCGCCTCGGCCGGAAGCACGCCCAGCGCACCCGATCCCGCAAGCAGGGTAATGGCGGAAACGCGTGCGAAGGGTGACATGCGGAAGTCCTCGGGTCGGGCCAGAAGAACAACGCATGCACCGTGCCAGTGGATTTATCCTTTTTTAATCAAATACTTATTTTGATCGAGGGCGTGGTCGGCGCGATGGAGGCGATGCGTACCTGTAGCACCCCGGCGAGACCGCCCACGGGTCGAAACCGCATTGCAGCGGGCTTTGCCTGGCCCGGCCCGGTGTATCGGCACTGCAACAGTGTGCCGGTGACGGTTTACAACGACGCCGCGCCAGGCCCGTGTCGCTTACCCTGTCGCCGGCGCGCGCGGCGCCGATCGGGATCCCCATGTTCGACACCCTGCAACGCGGCTGGGATGCCTTCGTCTCCCTGCCCCACCTGCTTGCCTTCCTGATCGCCGGCTGGTCGCTGTATCTGCTGCTGCTGGGCGGCTGGATCGTGCTGCAGAAGCGCGAACCCGTCGCCACGCTTAGCTGGCTGTTGGGCCTGGCCCTGCTGCCCTACCTGGGCTTTCTGGTCTACCACGTGTTCGGGCCGCAGAAGATCCGCCGCAATCGCCTGCGGCGCGCCCACAGCCGGAACTCGCTGGCGGCCGCCCGGCCCGATCCCGACGACGGCGAGGCGGCCGAGCTGATCCGCCTCTCGCAGGCCACCACCGGCCTGCCGTTGGCGTCCTCGCGCGAGGTGCGACTGCTGGTCGACGGCGCCGCCAAGTACCAGGCCCTGCTGGACGACATCGCCCAGGCGCAGCACCACATCCATCTGGAGTACTACATCTACGAACCCGACGCCGCCGGTGCCGCGTTGCGCGATGCGCTGGTCGAACGCGCCCGCGCCGGCGTGCGCGTGCGGTTGCTGCTCGACGCCATCGGCTCGGCGGCGTCGCGACGCTTCTTCGCGCCACTGCTCGAGGCCGGCGGCGAACTCGCCTGGTTCCACCCCACCCGCTTCGGTCGGTTCTGGAAACGACCCTGGGCCAACCTGCGCACGCACCGCAAGATCGTCGTCATCGACGGCCGCATCGCCTACACCGGTGGCATGAACATCTGCGATGACCAGGACGAATCGCGCCGCGACGATGCCTACCGTGACCTGCACCTGCGCCTGACCGGCGACGCGGTGCGGATGCTGCAGCTGGTGTTCGCCGAGGACTGGGCCTACGCCACCAGGCGGCACGATTTCCTCGCCGAGGTGGCGCGCCAGACGCCGCAGCCCGACGCGGGCCCCATCCGGACCCAGGTCCTGACCTCGGGTCCGGACTCGGACTGGGAAACCATCCACCGCGCCCATGTCGGCGCGATCCATGCCGCCAAGCGCCGGGTGTGGATGACCACCCCCTACTTCGTGCCCGGCGAGGCGGCGATGATGGCACTGACCTCGGCCGCGCTCGCCGGCCTGGACGTGCGCCTGATCGTCCCGCGCCAGAGCGACTCGCGCCTGGTGACGCTGGCGGCGCGCTCGTACTTCGGCCCGCTGCTGGTCGCCGGGGTCAAGGTCTACGAATACGGCCCGCGCATGCTGCACAGCAAGACGTTGCTGGTCGACGACGAGATCGCGATCATCGGTAGCGCCAATTTCGACCACCGCAGCTTCCGCCTGAACTTCGAAGTCTCGGTGCTGTTCGACGACGCCGGCATCGCCGCCGCGCTCGAACGCTTCATCGTTGGCGAGTTCGCGCATGCACCGCGCGTACAGCGTGGCCGCAAGCGCGGCCTGCTGACCGCGCGTCTGCCCGAGGCGCTGGCGCGCCTGTGCTCGCCGTTGCTGTGAGCGCCAGGCCGGCAGCGGCCCGCGACGACCGGCACCGCAAGGACGACAACCGGTGCTGCCGGTGACAAGGCTGAACCGGTAGACTTGGCCGCACCTCCGGCGGAGACCGCCCCATGCCCTGGCTGTTGCTGTTGTTTGCGATCGGCGCACTGGCGGTCGCGTTTTCCACCAAATCGGTCGCCGTCGCCGTCATCGCCCTGCTGCTGTCGCTGGTGCTGGTGGTGCTTTGGATCCTGGGCCTGATGGCGCAACGCGTGGGCAACCAGTCGCGCAGCGAAGCGCTGATGGTCGATCCGGCCGAACTGCGACGCCTGCGCGAGCAGGCCGAAGCCCGACGCAGCGAAGCCGTCGCGCCCGACCCGCGCGCCGATGCCTGATGCGGCCCACGGCTGACGCAGCATGAGCGCAGCGCCGACGCGGCTGAGCGTCAACCTCAACAAGATCGCGGTGCTGCGCAACTCGCGCGGCGGCGGCGAGCCCGACGTGCTGCACGCGGCGCGGGTCTGCCTGGACGCCGGTGCCGACGGCATCACCGTGCACCCACGACCCGACGGCCGGCATATCCGCGAGGACGACGTCGTCGCGCTGGCTGCGTTGACGGCGCGGCGCGGCGTCGAGTTCAACATCGAGGGCAACCCGTTCGCGCCGCCGCGGGCGGGCTACCCCGGGCTGCTGGAACTGTGCCGTCAGGCGCGTCCTGCGCAGGTGACCCTGGTGCCCGACGACGACGGCCAGCTGACCTCCGACCACGGTTTCGATTTCGGCCGCGATGCCGGCGCATTGAAGCCCCTGGTCGCCGCCTTCCGTGACCTGGACTGCCGCGTCAGCCTGTTCGCAGATGCCGGCGCCGATGTCGCGGCCGCCGCGGCCATCGGTGCCGACCGCATCGAGCTCTACACCGGCCCCTGGGCCGAGGCCTTCGCCGCCGGCACCGCCGCAGCGGTGTTGCCACTGTTCGTCGATACCGCCACGCAGGCCCGCAGCGCCGGGCTTGGTGTCAACGCCGGGCACGACCTGAGCCAGGCCAACCTCGGTACGTTCGTATCCGCGCTTGGGCGCGTGGACGAAGTGTCGATCGGCCACGCCTTGATCGGCGAGGCGCTCTACGACGGACTGGCCGTTACCGTCGCGCGCTATCTGGCAATCCTGCGCCAGGCGGGCTGAACGCGGTTGCTGCCGCGGCGGATGCCGAAGCCTGGCGGCGGGCGCGTGGACGCATGTCCGGCAACTGCAGTGCCGTCAACCCGACAGCTCCTTCGCCTGCGCAGCAAGCGACAGGGACGCGTCAGTGCGGGCAAGGGCCGCGAAACCACCGCGCAAAAAAACGCCGCCCGAAGGCGGCGCAGGAAAACTGTCCAGGTAAGCGTCGGGCCTGCTGCAGGCAGGCCACGACGGTGTCACGTTTGCTGGTTTGCTGCGGTTGTCCGCGGTTACTTGCGGACGAAGCCGATCTTCTGCATCTGCGCGTTCTTGGCCTCGGCCAGCACCTTGGCCAGCACGCCGTAGTCGGCGTCCTCGTTGGTGTCGATTTCCAGCGTGGGCTGGTTGGTCGGGTCGCGCTGCACCTCCGCTTCCATCATGTTGCGCAGCGCCGAGGTCGGCGTGGGGCTGTCGTTCCAGAACAGCTGACCAGAGGCGTCGATGCGCAGACGGATCGGCTCCGGTGGCTCAACGGGATTGTCCTGCGGCGGTGCCGCCTGCGGCAGGTCGATGTCGATCGGATAGGACAACTGCGGCGCCGTCACCATGAAGATGATCAGCAACACCAGCATCACGTCGCAAAGCGGAATGATGTTGATGTCGGCCATTGGGCCTTCGCCACCGGATGAAAATGCCATGCGTGTTGCTCCGGTTTAGTTTTCGCGCGTCGCGACGAAGCCGACCTTGCGCATGCCCTGGGCCTGCGCAACGTTGACCACCTCGTTGATCGTGCGGTACTTCGTCGTCGAGTCGCCACGGATGTTGACCGGCGGCTGCGGCGTCTTCTGGGCCTCGACCGACAACGCACTCTCCAGCAGCGCGATGCTGACCGGTTCGTCGTTGAGGTAGATGTCGCCGGCCTCGGTCACCGCGATGGTGATCGGCGGTGCCGGCGGAGCTTCATCCGGACGCTCATCCAGATTGGCCTGCGGCAGCTCGACCTGAACCTTGTGCGCCATCAGCGGCGCCGTGACCATGAAGATGATCAGCAGCACCAGCATGACGTCGACAAGCGGAACGATGTTGATCGTGGCATTGACCTTGTCGTTGCCACCACCTGTGCTGAAAGCCATATCGGAACTCCGTCGTCGTGATCGTTCTGCTTAGACCTTGGCGGCCGGCGGAGCGACGTCACCGACGCGCGAACCGGTCGCGAAGAAATCGTGCAGATCGTGCGCGAAGGTGTCGAGCTTGTTGTTCGTGCCACGGTTGAGGCGGACGAAGAAGTTGTAGCCCAGCACCGCCGGGATCGCGACGCCCAGACCGATCGCGGTCATGATCAGCGCCTCGCCCACCGGACCGGCCACTGCGCCGATGTCAGCCTGGCCACTGGCACCGATGCGGATCAGCGCGCGGTAGATGCCCCACACCGTACCCAGCAGGCCGACGAACGGCGCGGTCGCACCGACGGTGGCGAGCAGGGTCAGGCCGTTCTCGAGCTTCAGCGACTCGCGGGTGACGGCCTGGCGCAGGGCGCGGTCGACGAACTCGGAGCGGTTGAGCGACTCGACCAGGCGCGAACCTTCGTGGCGCTGGTGGTGCGCGGCCGCCTGGGCGGCGTCCAAGGCGACCTTGGAGAAGGGCTCGCTGCGCGGCTGCTCTTCCATGTGGCGGATCGCATCCTGCGCGTTCGTGGTTTCCCAGAACGTGGCAATCACGCGGTCCGAACTGCCACGCAGACGGATGTTCTTGATGACGTTGTAGACGATCCAGTAGATCGACATGGCGGACATGATGACCATCGTGGCCAGCACCACGTAGCCGACGGCATCCATGTGCTGAAGCATGTCCGCGAAGCCCATCTGCTGCAGGGCTGCAGCGTTGTTGCCGGCTCCGGTCGGGGCGTTGGTGGTTTCCTGCAGCATGACGCTTACCTTTAGATGTTGTGGTTTGGAGTTTGGAACGGTGACGCGGGTCTAGCGGAGCGCCGCGTGGGCGCCGGATTCAACGGAACGCGTTGGCCGTCAGCTCAGGCTGAAATCGACCGGGACACGGACCCGGCCCGCAGACGGCTTACCGTCCTTCATCGCGGGCTGGAACGACCACTTGCGGGCGGCCTCGATGGCGGCGCGGTCGAGGTCGCGGTTGCGGCTCGAACGCTCGACCGACACGTTGGTGACGTTGCCGTTGGCATCGACGTCGATGACCAGGATCACCGTGCCCTCGATCTG
>JAFAFY010000219.1 GCA_023423235.1 Pseudomonadota bacterium | reverse complement strand
TGGTCGATGGCCTGAAGACCCGCGAGGAAGTGGAGACCCTGCTGACCGAGCGCGGTGTCGCCGACGAGGACGCCGAGGGTGGATTCCGGCAGATTTCGCTGCGCGAGTTCCTGAGCCACGTCGAGCCCAAGGTCGGCCCGACCGACCGCCGCGACGCGGTGGCCGTGGTCGTCGCCGAGGGCGGCATCACCGGTGGCGAGCAGCCGCCGGGCACGATCGGCGGCGAATCGACCTCGGCCCTGCTGCGTGATGCACGCGAGGACGAGCGCGTGAAGTCGGTGGTGCTGCGGGTGGATTCGGGCG
Source organism: Pseudomonadota bacterium (assembly GCA_023423235.1). GTDB lineage: Bacteria > Pseudomonadota > Gammaproteobacteria > Xanthomonadales > Xanthomonadaceae > Luteimonas. Next base: position 6,191 of record JAFAFY010000219.1, on the reverse strand, counting down.
GTGGCGAAGTGTTCGCCTCCGAGCAGATCCGCCGCGAAGTCGCCGCGCTGAAGGCCGCCGGCAAGCCGGTGGTGGTTTCGATGGGCGACGTCGCCGCGTCGGGCGGTTACTGGATCAGCATGAACGCCGACCGCATCTATGCCGATGCCTCGACGATCACCGGCTCGATCGGCATCTTCGCGCTGGTGCCCACCTTCCCGCGCACGCTGGAGAAGTTCGGCATCCGTACCGACGGTGTCGGTACCACCCGCTTTGCAGGCGCCTTCGACCTGTCGCGCGACCTCGATCCCGAGGTCGGGCAGGTGATCCAGTCGGTGATCGACCGCGGCTACTACAACTTCATCGGCAAGGTCGGCGATGCCCGCGGCCGCAGCGCCGAGCAGATCGACGCCGTCGCCCGCGGCCGCGTCTGGAGCGGCACCCAGGCGCTGGAACGTGGACTGGTGGACGAGCTGGGTGGCCTGCGCACGGCAGTCGCCAAGGCCGCCGAACTTGCCGGCCTGGAAGCAGGCGGCAAGTGGCGGGTGCACTATGTCGAGAAGACCGCCACCCCGTTCGGCCGTTTCCTGACCAGCTTCGTCGGTGGCCGCATCGGCGGCGCGCTGGTCGGCGACAGCGCCGTCGCCCGCGACCTGCTGGCCAAGGTGGCGCCACGCGCCGAGCAGGACCTGCGCCTGCTCGAAGGCGTGATGACGCCGACCCCGGGCAACCCGGCCAAGGCGATCGCCTACTGCTTCTGCGAGCTGTAGGGAGATTCCGGGCAATCCCGTCAGTCCCGCTCTAGCGGGAGTGGCGGGTGGAGAGCGGGGCGTCCAGACCCCCGCCTGGGCTCGGTGCCCAGGCAGTCGGCGCCACACACCCGAGTGCGGTCGACGGTCTGCATCTGCAGACGATCAACGTGCGGTCGGCCGCGCCGTCCGCACGAACCACCGATAGGGGGCGGTCGCGCTCGCAGCGCCTGTTGCGCGCGACCGGCCGGCCGGTCACCCGCCCGGTCAGCCGCCCGCTGCCTCGACGGCCTCGCGCTGGCGCGCGGCGGCGTCATCGAGGGTGCGTTGCACTTCGTGCGCATCCTCCAGCGGTTGCTCGATCGCATCGCGCAACTCGGTGACCTGCGGCTCGGGCGGCTTGTCGGTCGGTGTCTCCGGCGGGGGCCGGCAGCCTGCAGCCGCCAGCACCAGCGCAACCAGCAACAGTGCGCTTTTGCCGCCACGGGCGGCGGTCTGCAGTCGGGTGGGTGTGCACATGCCTGGCATCGGATACTCCCTGCGGCGGACTCGGGGCTATCCTACGCCCAGGCAATCGAGGGGATGTCGATGGATCCGCAACGCTGGCGCCTGGACGGACAGCTGGCCCTGGTGACCGGCGGCAGCGCGGGCATCGGCCGTGCGATCGCGCGCGAGCTGCTGGGCTTCGGCGCCACCGTGCTGATCGTCGGCCGCAATGGCGATGCGCTGGAGGAAACCCGCGACGAACTGCTGGACCTGTTTCCGGACGGCGACGTGCGCGCGCTGATCGCCGACGTCGTCGACGAGGACCAGCGTCGCGAGATCCTCGACTGGGTCGAGGACCAGGGCGACGGCCTGAACATCCTGGTCAACAACGCCGGTGGCAACGTCTCGCGTCCGGCCACCGAGTACAGCGAGGACGAGTGGCGCGAGATCTTCGAGATCAACGTGTTCAGCGCGTTCGAGCTGACCCGCTACGCGTATCCGCTGCTGGTGCGGCACGCCAGCTCCAGCGTGGTCAACGTCGGCAGCGTGTCGGGCACGACCCACGTGCGCACCGGCGTGGCTTACGGGATGAGCAAGGCCGCGCTGCACCAGATGACCCGCAACCTGGCGGTCGAATGGGCCGGCGACGGCGTGCGCGTGAACGCGGTCGCGCCTTGGTACATCCGCACCCGCCGCACCTCCGGTCCGCTGGCCGACCCGGACTATCTCGACGAGGTGCTGGCGCGCACGCCGATGGGGCGTATCGGCGAGCCGGACGAGGTGGCCGCGGCAGTCGCGTTCCTGTGCCTGCCGGCGGCGGGCTACATCACCGGCGAGTGCATCGCGGTCGATGGCGGGTTCCTGCGGCATGGCTTCTGAGCCGGGCCACGGACGTGCGCCGGCGCCATGGCTGGCGCGCAGCACCTCGCCGTTGCACTTCGCCCTCGCGCTGGGTGTGGCTGCGTTGCTGCAATCGGCACTCGGCCTGCCGCTTCCACAGGGGCGCTGGCTCGATGTGATGCACGGGGTCGGCACCGTGCTGGCCAATGCCGGCCTGTTGCTGGCACTGGCCTGCTTCATGCTGTTCCTGCATCGGCGCACGACCATCCTGCCCGCCGATCTGCCGTCCCGGCTGATCGTCAATGGCCCCTACCGCTTCAGTCGCAACCCGCTGTACCTGAGCCTGGTGCTGAGTTATGCGGGGCTTGCCTGCATCCTCGACCTGCCCTGGGCACTGCTGCTGTTGCCGCTGCCGCTGCTGATCCTGCAACGGGTGCTGATCCCGTTCGAGGAATCGCGCCTGCACGCGCAGTTCGGCGCCGATTACGCCCGCTACTGCGCCACCGTCGGGCGCTGGTGGTAGGTACGCGTTGCGGTGGTCTGCCCCGATGGCGTGTCGCCAGCTTCGTCCCTTGGGCCGGGGCGGTGCACGAGGGACGGACACCTGAAACCGGGCGTCTGGAGCGCGCGCCTCAGCCGCTGAAGCAGTCGCTGTCGCGGTAGGTGGTGAACAGCGCCTCGTAGTCCAGGCGCAGCCGTTCGCGCTCGGCGCCGCGCGCGTACTGCCAGCGGAACTCCGCCTCGCGCACCCGCGTCTCCCATACCCGGCACAGCGATTCGGCCGGCACCGCCGTGCATACGTCCTCGACATGCTCGCAGGCCTGGCCGGCGCCCAGGCCCGGCAGGCTGCCGATGCCGACCGTCTGCAGCGGCCGGCAGCGCGTGGGCGGGCTGTCGTCCTCGCGGTAGTAGCTGCTGTCGTCGTAGACCCGGCAGGCGAACAGCGCCGGCGGCGGCTGTTTCGGTGCTGCGTCCGCGGCGGATTCCTTGGTGGCGTCGTTGTCGCTGGCGCCGGTGGTCGTGACCTGGTCCAGGCGCAGGGTCGAGATCAGCGGTACCGCGGGCGCCACGTCGGGCTGGGCGGGCGGTGGCCGGAATGCCGGCAGCGGCGTGGGCACGTCGATGACCCGGCGCTGCTGGCGCATGCCCTTGGCGCAGGGTGCGCCATTCTGGAAGGTCACCGCGCCGTTGGCATCCTCGCAGCGGTAGACCACGTTGTCGCCATCAGCCGCAGCCGCGCCCGCCAGCCACGGCAGCGGCAGCAGGCAAAGCGACAGGCAGGCAGCAACGCGCAGCCTCATGCGCGGCAATCGTTGTCGAGCCGGGTGTTGATGTTGCCTTCCTCGCGGCGCAGTTGGTCGCGCTCGGTCGGTTGGGCGTTGAAGAAGCGGCGGCGGATGGTCTCGCGGCGGTCCACCAGCAAGCGGCAGACTTCGTGCTGCGGGATCGGTTGGCAGTCGTCGCGCACCCAGATGCCGGCGGCGCCGTTCGGGTAGTGCGAATGGCGTGGCGGGCGGTGCTGCGGGGGCGGTGCACCGCCGCCATCCGTGCCCGGCGGGGGCGGTGGCCGCCGCCGGGGCGGGCCGTAACCGAGTGTCCACAGTGGCACCCAGCGCGGGTTGCCGGCATCGGAATCGCTGGTATAGCTGCCGCCCTCCGGGCGCGTACAGCGATACATCGGCTGCGGCGCCCGCAGCACCACGACCTGCGGCGGCTGCGCCGCGGCGGCCGGAGGCGGGGCCTGCGGCGCGGGGCGTGGCGGTGTGGGCGGCGGGTCGTTCGGGCGCAGCATGGCGCGTTCGCGCTGGGTCTGGCCGTCCGCGCAGGGCATGTCCTGCAACGCCACCCGGCCCGACGCGTCCGTACAGCGGTAGACGGTCACGTCGCCGGGCGACTGGGCCGCGGCGGTGCCGGCGGCAAGTACGAACAGCAGCAGGGAGGTCGGGCATGCGCGCATGCCGCCATCATGCGGTGCTGGCGCGTCGGCGCAAGTGAAACCTGGCCGACGCGGCGCCGGGATGCGGAGAACTGTGCGCAGGTGCTCAGGCGGCATCGAGCGCGGCGCGGGCCTCCGCGGCGCGACTGCGCCGCAGCATGCGGGCGATGCTGGCGGCCGCGTCGCGGCCTTCCTGGACCGCGGTGACCACCAGATCCGCGCCGCGCACCGCATCGCCACCTGCGAACAGCTTGTCGTGCGCGGTCTGGTAGGGCAGGCGGCGTTCGCCGCCGACGCGGATGCGGCCGTTGTGCTGCGACTCGATGCCATGGGCCAGCAGCCAGTCGGGCAGCGACGGCGAGAAGCCGAAGGCGATGATGACGATGTCGGCGTCGATGCGCGACTCGCTGCCTTCCACCGGCACCGCGCTGCGGCGGCCGTTGGCGTCGGGTTCGCCCAGCCGGGTCTGGACCACGTGCACGGCACTGGCGTTGCCGTCGTCGCCGGCCTCGATCGCCAGCGGCTGGCGGTTGAACAGGAAGCGCACGCCTTCCTCGCGGGCGTTGGCCACCTCGCGCGCGGAACCGGGCATGTTGGCCTCGTCGCGGCGATAGGCGCAGGTCACGCTGGCCGCGCCCAGGCGCACGGCCGAGCGCACGCAGTCCATGCCGGTGTCGCCGCCGCCCAGCACCACCACGCGCTTGCCGGCCAGCTTCGGCAGCGTCAGGGTGTCCTCCCAGCCTGCGATCGGCCGGCCCCAGGTATCGCCGCCGGTGACGATGCGTCCGTTCTGCACCAGGAACGGCAACGCCGGCAGCACGCCCGGCAGGTCCTGCCCGGGCAGGCCGCCGTCGGTGTAGCGGTAGGCGCCGGTGCCCAGGAACACCGCGTCGTATTCGCGCAGCAGCGTGTCCATGGCGATGTCGCGGCCGATCTCCACGCCCAGGCGGAACTGCACGCCCATGCCCTCGAGCACCTCGCGCCGGGTCGCGATCACCGACTTGTCGAGCTTGAAGCTGGGGATGCCGAACTGCATCAGCCCGCCGATCTGCTCGTAACGGTCGAACACGGTGGCGGCGATGCCGGCGCGCACCAGGCGGTCGGCGCAGGCCAGCCCGGCAGGGCCGGCGCCGACCACCGCGACCCGGTACCCGGTGGCCTGCACCTTCGACAGGTCCGGGCGCCAGCCCTGGGCGAACGCGGTGTCGACGATGTACTTCTCGATCGCGCCGATGGTGACCGCGCCGAAACCGTCGTCGAGCGTGCACGCGCCTTCGCACAGGCGGTCCTGCGGGCACACGCGCCCGCACATCTCCGGCAGCGGATTGGTCTCGTGGCACAGCGCAGCCGCCTCCAGCAGCCGGCCCTCGCGCACCAGCTTCAGCCAGTTGGGGATGTAGTTGTGTACTGGGCACTTGGCTTCGCAGTAGGGATTGCCGCAGTCGAGACAGCGGTCGGCCTGGTGCGCCGCCTCGCGGTCTTCGAAGCTGCCGTAGAGCTCGTTCCAGTCGCCGTCGGTGCGCAACGCGAGCGGCACCTTGCCCGGCATCTCGCGCGGCTCCTCCAGGAACCGGAATACGTCGTGCTTGATCGCGGTCATGCGGCCCTCCGGAGATCCTCGGCCAGGGCCGCCAGGCTCGCGGCCTTGGGCTTGACCAGCCAGAACTTGCCGACGAAATCGCGGAACTCGTCGAGGATGCGCGCGCTCCAGGCGCTGCCGGTCAGGCGCGCATGGGTCTCGATGAGGTCGCGCAGGTGCTGGCGGTAGTTGTCGAACGCCTCGGGCGTGACCCGCAGGATGTCGATCAGTTCGTGGTTGTAGCGGTCGACGAAATCGCGTTCCAGGTCGAGCACGTAGGCGATGCCGCCGGTGAAGCCGGCGCCGAAGTTCAGGCCGATCCGGCCCAGCACCGCGACCGCGCCGCCGGTCATGTATTCGCAGCAGTGGTCGCCGGCGCCCTCGATGACCGCGACCGCGCCGGAGTTGCGCACGCCGAAGCGTTCGCCCGCGCGGCCCGCGGCGTAGATCTCGCCGCCGGTCGCGCCATACAGGCAGGTGTTGCCGAGGATCGGCGTCAGCCGCGATTCGAACGCGCTGCCCGCGGGCGGGCGCAGCACCAGCCGGACGCCTGCCATGCCCTTGCCGACGTAGTCGTTGGCCTCGCCCTCGAGCTCGATGTGCAGGCCACCGGCGTTGAATG
>JAFAFY010000202.1 GCA_023423235.1 Pseudomonadota bacterium | reverse complement strand
CCGTCAGGCTGTCGTGATCGACCTCGAAGGTGAAGCCGGCGACCGGGTCACCCGGCTCGCCCGGGCCATCGGCGCCGATGGTGTCGACGAACTCCGCGCCCGTGCCTGCGGCATCGAGCCAGTCGCTCAGGCGGGTGGCCGCGGTACCGCCGCCGGTCCAGGAGGTGAACAGCCGGCCGTACCAGTCCACGTGCTGGGTGCCGGTGGTCGAGCACGAGGCATAGCCGCCGTGCAGCTGGCCGACCACGCGCCCCTCGGGGCTGTAGATCGGCGAGCCCGAGGAGCCGCCCTCGGTGGTGCCGCGCTGGTTCCATTGCACCCACAGGTGGCTGTCGCCGGCATTGCCCAAATAGCCCTCGATGCGCAGCGGATTGCCGGAGTGGGTGATGCGCTTCTCGGCCACCCGCGGGTGGTGGATGCCGGTCGCACCTGACGGGGCGATGTTGCGGCGGTCCCAGCCCGACCAGCTCAGGTTGAAGGCCGGGTCGGCGGCTTCGTCGAGCTCGAGCAGGGTGAAGTCCGACGCGGCATAGGTCGCGCGGACCACGGCGCCGGTCTGGTTCTGGGCCAGGCTGCCGTCGCCGTTGGCGCCGCTCTCGGCGCTGCCCGGGGTGCGGCAGGTGGAGTTCTCGTAGTTCCAGTAGACGACGATGCTGGCGGCCGCGTCGGCCGTGCCCATGCTGCAGTGGTGCGCGGTCAGGAAGTACATCTTCTGATCGCCCGCGGTGTTGTTGAGCAACGAGCCGCTGCAGTAGAACGTGCCGAAGCGCGAGTAGGCGCCGACCGAGGGGATCTCGGCACGGAAGTCGTCGCCGTCCGGGCAGACCACGTCGACGTTGCAGCTGCCCGACACGCCCTTGGTCTGGGCCAGCGCGCCTTCGCGAGCCAGCCTGCCGAAGCCGACGTAGTCATGGTTGACGCTGTCCAGGCGCAGCTTGAGCTCGCCGAGCTTCGCCTTCGGCACCACGACCTCGAGCACTGCGGTGTCGCCGGGGACGATCGGCGTCCACAGCGCGCCGTGGGCCTTGTTGTCGGCGGCGGTGAAGCTGCGGATGGTCGCCGGATCGGCGTTGCGGTCCAGGCCGGCCGGATACACCAGCAGGCGCCCGCCCTCGGGCATGCGGTATTCGGAGAAGCCGAAGTTCAGCGACAGCGCGCCGCGCGATTCCACGCGCAGGCGCCAGACCAGGTCGCCGTTGGCCAGCTCGTCCCAGTCACCGGCGTCCTGCGGCGTCAGGTTGGCCGCCTGGCGCGCGGCAAAGCGCACCGGCCGCTCGCCCAGCGCGCGGTCGAGCTGCCGGTCCTCGGCCTGCAGGCGGGCGACGTCCACCGCCGGCATGCGCTTGAGTTCGACGGTGTGTTCGGCCGGCAGTCGCTGGTCGAACGCCGCGGGCCGGGCGTCGCGCGGCGACGCCCAGGCGGTTCCGGCCGACATCGCGCCGGCCATGATGATCGCAATCCATCCCTTCATTGGTCTCTTGCCTCTGGTTGTTGCGCCCGAGGGGCGCTGGAACCACGCGCCGGGAGTCCGCCGCGTCCCCATGCCACACACGCGATACCGCTGCCCCTTCCACGTCTCCGGTGCCGCACCTTCGATGCCACTGCGGGCCGGTGCATGGCACCGGCCCGCGTCTTGCCCCCTTCCGACGCCGACGCGTCAGAAGCTCGCGCTGAGGGTGACGCCCGAATAGGCCGAGTACCCCCGGTACTGCACATGCCAGGTCCCGGCCTGCGGCGAACTGAAGCTGCAGGTTTCCGCGTTGCCGGTGCGGTAGGGACGGCAGTCGTAGGCGGTGGTGGTCGGCGCCGAGCCGCGGCGGACGTACAGGTCGCCGTCACCGCTGCCGCCGGAGCTGGCGATGGTCAGCGCGCTGGCGCCCGAGGGCACCTGCAGGATCCAGTCGCGGACGCTGCCCGCCGCGCCCGACAGGCCGGTCACCGGCACGCCGTTCTGCAACTCGTTGCCGCTGCCGCCGCTGCCGGCGGTGTAGCTGCCGGTCAGGGTCAGGCCCGAGAACGCCGAGTAGCCGCGCACCAGCACGTGGTACACGCCGGCCTGCGGCGCGGCGAAGCTGCACGATTCGCTGTTGCCCGAGCGGTAGGGCCGGCAGTCGTAGGCGCTGGTGGTCGGCTGCGCGCCGTAGCGCACGTACAGGTCGGCATCGCCGCTGCCGCCACTGGTGGAGATCACCAGGTTGGTGGCGCCGGCCGGGACGGTGATCGTCCAGTACTGGGTGCTGTTGGCCGCGCCCGCCACGCCGGTGACCGGCACGCCATTGGCCAGGGTGCCGTCGCCGGGCTCCGGATCCGGGTCCGGATCGGGATCCGGATTGCCGCCGCCCGACGCCGCGGCCACCGCCGCCTGGGCATCGACAATGCCGGCGCCGATCGGCTGCGAGGGCGTCGAGGGGAAGGCGCGCGCGGTGCTGGTCAGCAGGCTCTTGATCTCGGCCGGGGTCTTGACCGGGTTGGCGACCGACTGCACCAGCGCGACCACGCCGGCGACATGCGGCGCCGCCATCGAGGTGCCGTCGTAGGAGGCGTAGCTCTCGCTGCCCGGCGTGGTCTGACCACTGTTGAGCGTGGAGAGAATGCCCGAACCCGGCGCGGAGAGCGTGATCCCGGCGCCGTAGTTGGAGAAGCTGGAGCGCGCGCCGGTGCTGGTGTTGGACGCCACTGCGATGACGTTGCTGCAGTTCGCCGGCGAGAAACCCGAGACGTTGGCATTGCTGTTGCCGGCGGCGATCACCAGCGTGGTGCCACGGCCGACCGCGCCGTTGATCGCGGTCTGCATCGCGTTGCCGCAGCTGCCGCTGCCGCCCAGGCTGAGGTTGATGACCTCGGCCGGGTTCTGGTTGGCCGGCACGCCGCTGACGGTGCCACCCGACGCCCAGATCACCGCGTCGGCGATGTCGGAATCGTAGCCGCCACCACGACCCAGCACGCGGACCGGGACGATCTTGGCTTCGGGCGCGGTACCGGCGACGCCGACGCCGTTGTTGGTCACCGCCGCCACCGTGCCGGCGACATGGGTACCGTGCCAGCTGGAAGCGTAGCCGCCCTCGAAATCGCCGGGATCGCTCGCATCCGCGTCGCGGCCGTCGCCGTCGCCACCGACCGTGGCATCACTGATGAAATCGTAGCCGGGCAGGACGTTGGCGTTGAGATCGCTGTGGCTGGTGATGCCGGTGTCGAGCACCGCGACCACCGCGCCGGAGCCCTTGGTCACATCCCATGCGCCGGTGGCGCGGATGCCGCCTGCACCGGTGCCGAAACCGTATTGCTCACTGAAACGCGGATCGTTCGGCGTCCAGAACACCCGGTTGAGCTTGTCGACCTCGACGTATTCCACCGCCGGATCGGCGGCGATCTGGCGCATCAGCGATTCGGCATCGGCGCGGTCGAGCTTGCGGCTGCTGCGGATCACCTCCGCGCCCGCGGCCATGCGCCGCAGGTGCTCGACCCGCAGCTGCTTGCCGCCGCCCAGCGCACCGACGCGGCCGGCAGCATCCTGCAGGCGCGCATTGATCGCAGCGGGCGAGGCTTGCGGCGCGGCATCGTCGCGGTATTTGACGATGAAGCGGTCGTGCGTATCGGCCGATTGCAGGCCGCTGAGATTGACGCGTTCCGCGGCATGGGCCGACAACGGGCCGAGCGCGGCCATGGATACGACGATCGCGGCAGCAAGCAGCCGCCGGCGCGGTGCGATGTTGTTCTTGTTCTTGGACATCCGGTACCCCAAGGCTTGGGTGGGCCGCATGGTCGCGGCATCAGCGGGGCGGGCATGGGAAGCTGAACCGAGCGTGCCTGTACCGCCCCAAACGAACGCGGACATGACAAAACTGACCGCGAACTGACGCTACGCGACAGTCACTGCGGGGTGCAATGCAAAATTCCGTTAAAGTTCCGCCCGATAGCGCAAATACCGTCACAAATTGACGATAAAGGTCCATTCAGGTGCCGCGGATGGGCAAGGATCAGTTCAGCCGGGCCGGTGTCCGGTCGCGCCAGGACGAGGCGCAACGCCCCCACGCAGCGCGTACGCGGTGCATGCCGATGCAGGCAGGATGGCAGGCGCGGAGAAGCGAATTGCACCGGCTGGGCCGGCGCGGCTGCGCCGGGACGCGCGAGGGCGGGCAACGCGATGCCCGCCCGGCATGTCAGAGCATGCCGGTTTCCAGCCTCGCGGCCTCGGACATCATCGAACGGTTCCACGGCGGGTCGAACACCAGCTCGACATCGGCCTCGGCCACGGTCGGGATCAGTTCCAGCTTGCTGCGGACGTCATCGACCAGGATCTCGCCCATGCCGCAGCCCGGCGCGGTCAGGGTCATCTTGACCTCGACCTTGCGCGCGCCGGCCTCGCCAGGCAGCACGGCGGCTTCGTACACCAGCCCCAGGTCGACCACGTTGATCGGGATTTCCGGGTCGAAACAGGTGCGCAGCTGGCTCCAGACCAGGCGCTCGACCGCGGCGTCATCGGCCCCGTCGGGCAGTTCCAGCGGCACCGGCGGCTCCTTGCCGATCGCGTCGGCGTCACGCCCGGCGATGCGGAACAGGTTGCCCTCCACGAACACCGTGTAGCTGCCACCCAGCGCCTGGGTGATGTAGCCGGCGCTGCCCGCAGGCAGGGTGACGGCCTCGCCCTGGGGGACGAGGACGGCGGCGCAATCGCGCTCGAATCGGACGGGTTCGCTGCTGCGGGAATACATGGCTGTCATTGTATCGCCGCGCGCCGGTATGCTGGCCGGCCATTTCCGCAACACACCCGCCCATGCCTCCACCCCGCCGCGCCCGGCGCTGGCCGCTCGCGATCGCGCTGTTGCTGCTCGGCAGCCTGGGCATCGCCGCGGCCTGGATCCTGGTCGCCGACAGCCGCAACACCCAGAGCAGCTGGATGGCGGTGGTCGCCGCGCTGGATGCGGCCTGGCTGCTGCGCCTGGCGCGGGCACGCCCGGGCGCACTGCGCGCCGTGCTGGGCACGGCCGCGACCGCGCTGGCGATCGTCGTCGCCAGTTGGGGGATCGTCGCCGCGCAACTGGCCCGGCCGATGGGCATGCTGCCATGGGAATCGGCGCTCAAGCTGGGCCCGCACCACGCCTGGACCCTGGCCTGCATGGCCAACGGCGCCGCCGATCTCGCCTGGCTCGGTGCGGGCCTGGTGGTCGCGGCGGTGCTGTCGCGCTAGCAGGCCCGGCGCAACGCGCGCCAAAATGCGCCCGCGCGCCTCAATGGCCGCCGTCGAGCGCCTTGAGTTCAGCCACCAGTGCACCGGCCGCCTCGGCGCCGTCGCCGTAGAGCATGCGGGTGTTGTCGGCGTAGAACAGCGCGTTCTCGATGCCGGCAAAGCCCGTGCCCTTGCCGCGCTTGATCACGATGACGTTCTTCGCATCCACCACATCGAGGATCGGCATGCCGTAGATCGGCGAGGCCGGGTCGGTCTTGGCCACCGGGTTGACCACGTCGTTGGCGCCGATCACCAGCGCGACATCGGTGTTGGCGAACTCCGGGTTGATGTCGTCCATGTCGACGATCAGGTCGTAGGGCACGCCGGCCTCGGCCAGTAGCACGTTCATGTGCCCAGGCATGCGCCCGGCGACCGGGTGGATCGCGAACTTCACCTTGACCCCGCGTTCGATCAACCGCTGCGCCAGCTCCCAGATCTTGTGCTGGGCCTGGGCCACGGCCATGCCGTAGCCGGGCACGATCACCACGCGCTCGGCGAAGGCCATCATCGCGGCCACGTCACTGGCGTCGATCGGCTTCTGCGATCCGGTGATTTCCTTCGCCTCGCCACTGCTGCCGCCGAAATTCGAGAACAGCACGCTCTTGATGCTGCGGTTCATCGCCTTGGCCATCAATCGCGTCAGCAGTAGGCCGGCGGCGCCGACCATGGTGCCGGCGATGATCAGTGCCTCGTTGCCGAGCACATAGCCCTCGAATGCCACCGCCAGTCCGGTGAAGGCGTTGTACAG
>JAFAFY010000168.1 GCA_023423235.1 Pseudomonadota bacterium | reverse complement strand
GGATGCAGTTGATTCGAGTTGGCATGTCCTACCGGTCCGCTACATCGTCGCACCCGTTTCCTCCTTGCAACCAGCCGCCTCACCAGGCGTTCCATCGATCAGAAACACATCGACCAGTTCCAGGGAGAGTTGCAACAATGGCAGATCGCGAGACCGGTACCGTGAAGTGGTTCAATGACGCCAAGGGCTTCGGCTTCATCAGCCGCGAGAGTGGCGAAGACGTCTTCGTGCACTTCCGTGCCATCCAGGGCCAGGGCTTCAAGAGTCTGCAGGAAGGACAGAAGGTCAGTTTCACCGTCGTGCAGGGCCAGAAGGGCCTGCAGGCCGATGCGGTGGTCGCCGAGTAAGCGCGGCACCCTCGTGACACGAAAAACCCGGCCATTGGCCGGGTTTTTTTATGGTTCTTCGCCCAAGTGTATGCAAGTTCGCGTCACCGTCATTGCGAGGCAGGAGATTCCCGCGGCGGGATGTGCCGTGACCGGTCCGGCCTGTCGGCAGACAGTGCACGGCTCGCATACGCCGCGCGCGCCGCCGGCATGGTCGGGCCCGTTGGGCTCGCGGGTTCGCCGGCGACGACGCACGGATGCCGGTCAGTAGGCGTAGGCGCGTCCGTTCTGCACCCGCACGTACGAACCCTCCTGGATTCCGCCCAGGTCGCTCTGGGTCAGCACGGTCGTGCGGCCGTCCTGCATGCGCACGTGGACGTTGTACTGGCCGCTGCCCTCGACCCGGTTCTGGATCGCATTGCCAGCCACCGCACCGCCCGCCGCGCCCGCGGCGATCGCCACATTGCGACGGCCCTTGCTGTCGGTGTTACGGCGCGCGAGTTCCTTGCCGGCCACCGCGCCGACGATGCCGCCGATGATCGGGCCGGCGATGTTCGGATTGGTGTTGCCGCCCAGACTCTCGATCCGGACCACGGTGCCGCAGTCGTAGCAGTTGGCCGGACGGCTGCCATACCCGCTGTTGCCGTAGCCGCTGCTGTTGCCATAGCCGCCGGACGAATACCCGGGCGAGGTGGCGCAGCCTGCCAGAGCGACCGAGGCGGCGAGGACCGCGGTGCCGACCACATGCTTGACCACTCGACGATTGTTCATGGCGCTTCTCCAGTCCAATGCTGTGATGGCGACGGGCGGGGCCGCCCGGCGTCGTCAACTTAGGCACAACTGGATGAACACCGTGGCAATCCTGCGGTGCTTGCGGGTTCCCGGCGGCGGGCATGCAGCATCGATTCAGATCACATCGAGTGGACGCTCCGGCGGGAGTTCCGCGCGTTCCAACCCGACTGCGGATCAGCCGCGGAAATCCTGGTGGCAGGCACTGCAGGCTTCGCCGATCTGTTTGGCCGCGGCATCGAGACTGGTGCAGTTGAGCGGCGGCGAGGCCAGGGTTGCATCCAGCGTGCGGCGCATCTGGCCGGCGGCTGCGACGAAACCACGATGCTCGCGCAAGTCCGGGAAGGCCGGCTCCAGATCGTTGCCCAATGCGCGCATTGCCTGCAGATGCACCAGATTGTCGGTGGGCGCGCAGCGGTTGGCCTCGACGTTGCCCGACAGCTGCGCCATGTGCGCCTGGTAGAGCTGCATCACCGCGGCCGGATACCGATCCTGCCAGGTCTTGCGGCCGTCGAACACGCGCAGCAGCATCACCACCGCCACGATGCCCAGCAACAGCCCGATCGCGAAGACGACCAGATAGCGGGCGGCGGCCGAGGGCGGCTGGTCCGCGCTGCGGACAGGATCGGGCGTATGGGACATGCGGGCTCGTGGCTGGCGGTGCCGGCTGGCGGCGTCGGGCGGCACGATAGCACGCGCCCCGGTGCGGGCCGGTGCGGGCAGCCGGTAGAATTCCGCGATGCAGCCCACACCGCTCGACGACAATGCCCGTGCCCGCTTCGCCGGCATCGACCGCCTGTACGGACAGGGCGCGGTATGGCGACTGCAGCGGCGGCATGTGGCGGTGGTCGGTCTTGGTGGCGTGGGCTCCTGGATCGTGGAGGCGCTGGCGCGCAGCGGCGTCGGCCGGCTGGCACTGATCGATGCGGACGACCTGTGCGTCTCCAACACCAACCGCCAGTTGCCGGCGCTTGCCGGCCAGTACGGTCGCAACAAGGCCGAGGCCATGGCCGAGCGCTGCCGCGCGATCAATCCGGACATCCGGGTCGAGGCGGTCGCGGCCTTCGTCACGCCGGCCAACCTGGCTGAGCTTCTGGACCGCGATTTCGATCTGGTGATCGATGCCTGCGACAGTTTCCGGGCCAAGGTCGAGCTGATCGCCTGGTGCCGGCGCCGCAAGCTGCCGGTGATCACCATCGGCGCAGCCGGCGGGCGTATCGACCCGACCCTGGTGCGCGTGCGCGACCTCTCGCGCACCGAACACGATGCGATGCTGGCGTTGATCCGCAAGAAGCTGCGCGCCGAGTTCAATTTTCCCAAGAGCGCCAAGCGCTATTTCGGCGTGCCGGCGGTGTACTCGCTGGAGAACGTGCGCTATCCGCAGGCCGATGGCAGCGTCTGCGGCCTGCGTCCGCAGTTGGGGCCGGATGCGGCGCTCAATCTCGATTGCGGCGGCGGCCTGGGCGCGGCCACGCACATCACTGGCGCGTTCGCGTTCGCCGCGGCGGGCAAGGCGCTGGAACTGTTGCTGCGCGCGGATGCGGCCGAGGCGCCGGCCGGCTGATCCAAGGCCGCGCCGGTCAACCCGGATCGGACCAGCCGAACAGACGCGCGGCATTGCACGAGGTGATCTCGGCCAGCGTCTCCGGCGATTCGCCCCGCAGCGCCGCGACCACGCCGGCGATGTGCGCCAGGCGTGCGGGCACGTTGCGCTGGCCACGGATGCCGGCATCGGGCTGGTCGGGGGCATCTGTTTCCAGCAGCAATTGCGCCGCCGGCAGGGTGGCGACGGTGCGCTGCAGGCGCTGTGCGCGGTCATAGGTCACCGGCCCGCCGATGCCGACCAGGAAGCCGAGGTCGAACAGCTGCGCCGCCTGTTCCGGACTGCCGGAAAAACTGTGCACCACCCCACGCACGCCAGGGTGGCGGCGGATCGCCGCGATCACCGCATCGACCGCGCGGCGCGCGTGGATGATGACGGGCAGGGCATGCGCGCGGGCGATCGCCAGTTGGGCATCGAACAAGACGTGCTGGCGCTCGCGATCCAGATCCGCGACGTAGAAGTCCAGCCCGCATTCGCCCACGGCGACGGGGCGCTCACGTTCGATCCACTCGCCCAGCGCGTCGAGGTCGTCGTCGCGATGGTCGGACAGGAACACCGGATGCAGCCCATAGGCGGCAAACAGACCCGGTTGACCGTTACAGACGGCGCGCAGCCGCGGCCAGTCGCGGGCCCGGATCGCCGGCACGACGATGCGGCCGACGCCGGCCGCCTGGGCCTGCGCGATGACTGCCCCGCGGTCGCCATCGAAGGCCGCGACGTCGAGATGGCAATGGCTGTCGACCAGCATGGCGGTCCCGTTCCTGAAAGGCGCATGCGCAGCCACGAGAGATGCGGCTGAGATATCCGGCGGCAGGTCGTCAGTGGCGATGCGCCTCGCCGTCGATGGGCGCGCGTGCCGATGCCTTGGAACCGGCGGCTGCGCCATCGCGCGGCCCCCTGTTCCGCTTGCGGTTGGCCAGGGCGATCGTGGTCAGGCCCAGCAGCAGTTCGTCGACGAAGGGAATCGGGTCCGGCACCACCACGGTGATGGCGAACAGCACGCCGATCACCAGGAACATGCGGGGGTAGCTGAGCTTGCCGAGCCAGGCCACCAGCGGGGCGGTGAACAGGTTTGCCATCGTAGTGCTCCGCCGGAACGGGATGCCGGTCACCCTAGCACGTGGTTGCATGCCCGCCGGTTTTCAATGTTCATCACCACGTCAGTCTGATCGCCGCATTTCCGGCGGGCATTCAGCTTGAAGGTGCTGCAATGCTCGCCAGGCATGACAGCGGCCGCAGAGGCCGGAAGGAGACGTCGATGAAGGGCAATACTCTCGCGATCGCACTGGCATCGCTTCTGGTCGGCGGCGTCGCCGTTGGCGCGTATCACAACAACCGCGACAGCGTGTCTCCCACCGGTGCGGCGATCCTGGAAGCCGGCGCCGCGGTCGATGCCGAGACCGGCGAGCCGGTCGCCGCCACGCGCGACAGCCTGGACTATGCCGATGTCGTGACGGTAGCCCCTGTGACCGAGCCGGAAACCCTGTACGCCACCGTGCTGGGCACCGACCCGGTGCGCGAGACCATGACCAGTACGTCGCCGCGCGAGGTCTGCGAGGACGTCGTGGTGCAGGAACGGTTGCCCGAACGTGACGGCAATGTCGGTGGCACCGTGGTCGGCGCCGTGGTCGGCGGCCTGATTGGCAACCAGATCGGCAGCGGCAGCGGGCGCAAGGTGGCGACCGCAGCTGGCGCCGCCGCGGGTGGCTATGTCGGCAACCGGGTCGACCGCAACCATGTTGGCGGTCGGGTGACCGAGCGCGTCGACCGCCAGTGCCGCACGGTGCAGGATTCGTCGCAGTCCTCGCGCGTCGTGGCCTGGAACGTGACCTATCGCAATCCGGATGGCACCACCGGCACCATGCGCACCGACAGCAAGCCAGGCAACCGCATCGAGTTGGGCGAGACGCAGCGCACCGTGGGTTATGACGTCACCTATCGTTACGATGGCGCCGAGCGCACCATCCGCATGAACGAGGAGCCGGGCGAGCGCCTGCCGGTAATCGACGGCCGGGTGATGACCGCCGCGGTCGACGCCACCGCCGAGCGCGGCTGAGCAACGCCGCGCAGGCACTCGCCTGCGGAGGTGAGGTGCTGCAGGGAGGAACAAGGGCCGGCCATGCGCCGGCCCTTTCCCGTTGGCGCGCGCATCGGCGATCGCGGCGGCGGTGCGGCGTTTGACGCGCTGCGGAATCGTGTGCCGGCGGCCCCCGATACAATGCCCGACCTTCCGTCGGAACGATCCACATGGCCCTGCATCCCCACGACCTCTTCGATGTCCGCTCCCTGCTCAGCGAAGAGGAGCGCGCGGTCCAGGACAGCGTGGCGCGGTTCACCGACGAGCGGGTGCTGCCGATCATCGGCGAATGCTTCGACGACGGTCGCTTCCCGACCGAACTGATTCCCGAGATCGCCGGGCTGGGTCTGCTGGGCGCAACCCTGCCGGCCGAGTACGGCGGCTCGGAACTCAACTACGTCAGCTACGGCCTGATCTGCCAGGAGCTGGAGCGCGGCGATTCCGGCCTGCGCAGTTTCGCCAGCGTGCAGTCCTCGCTGTGCATGTACCCCATCTACGCCTACGGTGCCGAGGAACAGCGCCGTCGCTGGCTGCCCGACATGGCCGCGGGCAAGGTCATCGGCTGCTTCGGCCTGACCGAGCCCCACGGCGGTTCCGACCCCGGCAACATGAAGACCCACGCCAGGCGCGATGGCGGCGACTGGGTGCTCAACGGCTCGAAGATGTGGATCACCAACGGCAACCTGGCCGACATCGCCATCGTCTGGGCCAAGACCGACGACGGCATCCAGGGCTTCATCGTCGAGAAGGACTTCGCCGGCTTCAGCGCCCAGCAGATCAAGCACAAGATGAGCCTGCGCGCGTCGGTGACCAGCGCGCTGTTCCTCGACAACGTGCGCGTGCCCGAAGCCAACCGGCTGCCGAACGTCAAGGGCCTCAAGGGCCCGCTGGGCTGCCTGACCCAGGCCCGCTACGGCATCACCTGGGGGCCGATCGGCGCGGCGATCGCCTGCCTCGACGAGGCGCTGGGCTACAGCAAGGAGCGCATCCTGTTCGACCGCCCGGTGGCGGCGACCCAGAGCGCGCAGATCAAGCTGGCCGACTGGGCGCGCCGCATCACCAGCGCGCAGCTGCTGTCGCTGCAACTGGGGCGGCTGAAGGACGCCGGCAGGATGCAGCCCACCCAGGTTTCGCTGGCGAAGTGGAACAACTGCCGCATGGCGATCGACATCGCCCGCGAGGCGCGCGACCTGCTGGGCGGCGCCGGCATCACCACCGAGCACTGCCCGATCCGCCACGCGCTCAACCTCGAGTCGGTGATCACCTACGAGGGCACCGAAACCGTGCACCAGCTGGTGGTCGGCCGCGAACTGACCGGGATCAACGCGTTCTGACGGCGCCGGCCCATTCCTGAGCCGGGTCCGCGCCACATCGTCGGGAGGGACGACATGTCGCAGGCAAGCAACCTGGGTCCGCAACTGCATACCGCGCGGCTGACGCTGCGGGTGCCGCGGATCGAGGATTTCGAGCGTTACGCCGAGGTCATCGGCGACGAGGTCGCGGCGCGCCATATCGGCGGCCACCTGCCGCGCGCGGGCGCATGGCGGCGCTTCCTGCAGATGCCCGGCGCATGGGCGGTGCAGGGCTTTGGCATGTTCTCGATCGTCGAGACCGCCAGCGGCCGCTGGCTGGGGCAGGCGGGGCCGTGGCAGCCGGACGGCTGGCCCGGCACCGAGGTCGGCTACATGCTGCATCCCGATGCCTGGGGCCAGGGGTTCGCCTACGAGGCTTCGGTCGCAGCGATCGACTGGGCGTTCGACGCGCTGGGCTGGGACGAGGTGATCCACTGCATCGCCCCGGGCAACGTGGCTTCGAAGCGCGTGGCGCAGCGGCTTGGCTCGGTCTACAGCGGACCCGGGCGCCTGCCGCCCCCGCACGAGACCGCGGCGGTGGAGATCTGGCGGCAGAGCGCGCCGCAGTGGCGGGCGCGCCGCGCCGGGGGCCAGGACGCATGAGCGGGCGGCCCACTTCGCCGCTGGGACCGACGCTGGAGACGGCGCGCCTGTGGCTGCGTCCGCCCACCTCGGAGGATTTCGAAGCCTGGGCGGCGTTCCGCGCCGATCCCGAGGCGGCGCGCTACATCGGCGGCGCCGAGCCGCGTCCGCTGGCGTGGCGTTCGCTGGCGGCGATGGCCGGCACCTGGCACCTCAAGGGCTTTGCGATGTTCTCGCTGATCGACAAGGACAGCGGCGCCTGGCTGGGCCGGGTCGGTCCCTGGCAACCGGAGGGCTGGCCCGGTACCGAGGTTGGCTGGAGCGTGGTGCGCGCGGCCTGGCGCCATGGCTACGCGGTCGAGGCGGCCAGCGCGACGATCGACTGGGCCTTCGATGCGCTGGGCTGGGACGAGGTCATCCACACCATCGACCCCGACAACCTGGCGTCCAAGGCAGTGGCGCGCAGGCTCGGATCGCGGCGGCTGCGCATGGGCCAGTTGCCCGAGCCGTACCAGGACAAGCCGGTCGAGGTCTGGGGACAGTCGCGCGCCGACTGGCGCGCACGGCAGGCGCAGCGATGATCACCCTGCATGGCTACGCGGCCTCGGGCAATTGCCACAAGCCGCGCCTGCTGCTGGAACAGCTGGGGCGCGCGTACCGCTGGGTCGAGGTCGACAGCCCTGGCGGCGCAACCCGCAGCCCGGCGTTCCTGGCCCTGAACCCGAACGGCAAGGTGCCGGTGCTGGTCCGCGGCAACGGCGCGGTGCTGACCGAATCCAACGCGATGCTGGTCTGGCTGGCCGAGGGCACGCCCTTCCTGCCGCAGGACGCCTGGCAGCGGGCGCAGGCGCTGTCCTGGCTGTTCTTCGAGCAGTACAGCCACGAACCCTGCATCGCCGTGGCCCGTTTCATCTGCGGCTGGACGCCGCTGGATTCGCCGCGTCGGACGGAGCTGCCGGGCCTGCACGCGCGTGGGCACCAGGCGCTGGCCTTGATGGAGCGCCATCTCTCGGCCGCGCCCTGGTTCACCGGCCCGGATTATGGAATCGCCGACATCGCGCTGTTCGCCTATACCCACGTCGCGCGCCACGGCGGCTTCGACCTGTCCGCGTATCCGGCAGTCCTCGACTGGCTGGCGCGGGTGCGGGCCACGCCGGGCTTCCGGCCGATGCCCGAGCCGGCGTCCGCCAACGCCGCGCTGATCGCAGCCTCCAGCTAGCGCAACCCGCGCCCGCCATCTCCCTTTCGCGCAGGCGCTGCCTGCCGCAACCGAAGAGAACGCATGTCCGCCACTGCTCCCGATCCGATCCCCGCACGCATGAAGGGCCTCAACCGGGCCGAGATCTGCGACGTCAACTTCGGCGAGTTCGTCGGCGCCTGGCACGGCCGGCGCGCGGAAGCGCCGCCGTTCGATGTCGATCCCGTACTGCCGGGCAGCGGGCTGGATGCACGCGGTTTCCGCGAGCTGTTCGAATCCCAGCTCATCAGCCGCCATCTGGACCTGATGGCGCGGGTGCTGCGGGTGCAGAACAAGGTCTTCTACACCATCGGGTCCAGCGGCCATGAGGGCAATGCGATGGTCGCGCGCCTGACCCGGCATACCGATCCGGCCTTCCTGCACTACCGCAGCGGTGCGTTCATGGCCGAGCGCTTCCGCAAGCTGCCGGGCGAGGACGGCCAGCCGCGCGACCCGGTGATGGATTCGGCGCTGTCGTTCGCCGCCAGCCGCGACGACCCCGCCAGCGGCGGCCGCCACAAGGTCTGGGGCAGCAAGCCGCTGTGGGTGCTGCCGCAGACCTCGACCATCGCCTCGCACCTGCCCAAGGCCTTCGGCACCGCGGTGGCGATCGAGCAGGCGCGGCGCATCGGCCACGCCCTGCCGGTCCCGGACGACAGCATCGTCGTGTGCTCGTTCGGCGACGCGTCCAGCAACCATGCCAGCGCCCAGACCGCGTTCAATGCGGCCGCCTGGACCGCCTATCAGAAGCTGCCGGCGCCGGTGCTGTTCGTCTGCGAGGACAACGGCATCGGCATCTCGGTCAAGACCCCGGACGGCTGGATCGCGCGCAACTTCGCCACTCGCCCGGACCTGGACTATTTCGCCGCCGACGGCCTCGACCTCGCCGCCGGCTACGGCGACGTGCAGCGTGCCGTCGAACACTGCCGCCGCACCCGCCGGCCGACCTTCCTGCACCTGCGCACCACCCGGATCATGGGCCACGCCGGGACCGACTTCGAGATCGAATGGCGGCCGCTGGCGGAACTTTG